>NZ_VFUV01000010.1:0-203666 GCF_006441315.1 Mesorhizobium sp. B2-4-19
CTCGGGTGCCGTCGCCGGTCTCGTCGCGGTGACGCCGGCTTCCGGCTTCGTCAACCCGACCGGCGCCTTCATCGTCGGCATCGTCGCCGGCGTGGTCTGCTACATCTCGGCGGTCAAGGTGAAGCACATGTTCGGCTATGACGACTCGCTCGATGCCTTCGGCGTCCATGGCGTCGGCGGCGTGGTCGGTGCGTTGCTGACCGGCGTGCTCGCCGATCCGGCGATCAATGCGCTCGGCAAAGACGCTTCCATCGGCAAGCAGCTCTACGGCATCCTCTTCACTATCCTGTGGACCGCGATCGCCACCTTCGTGATCCTCTACATCGTCAAGGCGCTGGTCGGCCTGCGTCCGACGACCCAGGAAGAGGTCGAAGGCCTCGACATCTCCCAGCATGGCGAAGTGGTGCCGTAAGGCCAGCCTCGCCAACGGGGCCGGCGGATCCTCCTCCCGCCGGCCCTGTAGTTCCCCGCGCAATTCTGGGAAAACCCGCAATTCGGCTTTCCCTGGAACTGCTGCAGAGATCCCGTCGTGACGCTCCCGCAAGGAGCTCACGCCTTGAGGCCCGGATTGTTTCCGGGCCTCTTTTTTGGTAAAATGTTCTGATTATACCCCTGGTTCGTGCAATCACGTTCGCGTGATGGGCCTTTGGGAAGAAACATCGACCGCATTGGTTCCGAACTGTGGGGGCGATCGTCGTTTTGACGCTCGTGCAAAAAAACAGGGAAGGAACTTTCTCATGAACCTCAAGAATATCTGCCTTGGAGCGCTCGCTCTTTCTATGGTCGGTGGCATGGCATTTGCCGGTGCTCTGGATGAACCGGACAACATGGCGCCGTTCTTCACCGATTCCAGCATGAAGACTATGAAGCCCGAGGCGGGTTTCAAGGCAGCCTGGGCCTCGACGGCCAAGGACAAGCAGGACAAGATGATGAAGGAATGCCAGGACGCAGCGATGAGCAAGCCTCACGCCGAATTCTGCGCCAACCTGATGATGTATGCCGGTCACAACTGATTGCGCGAGATCGGGTCCGAAAGGGTCCGATCCTTTGTAGCCGAACGATGGCGGGTCTACGTGCCCGCCATCGCTTCGTTTGCACGCCCGTCCGCTACCGCTTCAACCTGAAGTGACGAGGTTTGATGATCTCAACTTCTTATAGTTAATGCGCCCTTAACCTTCCCACCGATAGTCTGGCATCCGAATCTGCCGGAGTGCGTCATGCGCTCTGGCCAGGCAATCACTGACGGGGAAGAGCATGCGTTCAGGGGCTTCAGCACCGCTCGCGATGACCGATACGGGGCACGGCATCCAGGCTTTCGCGCGGCGCCAGGTCGGCCGGCTGGTCGGCGCCGGCATGTTTGCGGCCGTGGCCTTCGGGGTCGCCAGCCTCGCCACCTGGAACGTTGCCGATCCAAGCTTCTCGCACGCCACCAACAACACCGTCACCAACGCCATGGGCTATTCCGGCGCGGTTTTCTCCGATCTCGCCATGCAGTTCTTCGGCCTTGCCGCGGTTGCCGCGCTGGTTCCGGCCGTCATCTGGGGGTATCTGCTGTTTTCGGCGCGCGGCGTCGACAGACTGCCCAAGCGCGGTTTGTTCTGGTTCGGCTTCGCGCTGCTTGCCGCCGCGATCGCCGGCTGCATCGTTCCGCCCAAGACCTGGCCGCTGCCCACCGGCCTCGGCGGCGTGTTCGGCGACATGGTGCTCAAGATTCCCGGCGTGCTGATCGGCGGCTACCCGACCGGGCTGATCGCCAGCGTGCTCGCCGTGCTGCTGGCCGGGCCGGCGCTCTGGCTGTTCGCCTATGGCTCGGCGCTGATCGGGCGCAAGAACGGCTTCGCCGTGATGGAAGAGCCGGTGACCGCGGACCCGCGCCAGGACGATCTTCTGTTCGACAATGAAGAGGATGAGGGCGACGAGGGCATATTGGCGCTCGGCGCCATCACCCATTGGTGGCTGTCGCTGCGCGCGTGGATGCATCGCCGCGCGGTGCGCCGCAGGCAGGAGCGCGACGAATACGAGGCGCAGATGGAGCCACGCCCCAGCGCCTGGCGGCGCGCCGCCGAGCGCGTCGAATCGGCCGAATACGCCGAGCAACGGATGAGCCCGGACGGTCGCGCCCGCGTCGAGCCGGAATTCTTCGCCGCCATGGTCAATGACCGCAGCGTATCCGTCGATCCCGACGATGACGACATTTTCGACCGCGACGACGAGGACATGGATTTCGACGAGGAGCCCGTCACCCAGCGCCGTGCGGCGCCAACGGCCAAGGTGCAGCAGTTCCGTTCGGACGCCGCCACCCGCGTCGAGGCGCCGGCGCCGCGCCCGGCGCCGGGCGCGCGCGTCCAGCGCGAGGCGCAGACCTCGCTGATCGGCTCGGACAAGTTCGAGATGCCGTCGCTGCATTTCCTGTCCGAACCGAAGAACGTCGCGCGCGACCCGAGCCTGTCGAAGGACGCGCTGGAACAGAATGCGCGGCTGCTTGAAGGCGTGCTGGAGGATTTCGGCGTCAAGGGCGAGATCATCGCCGTGCGCCCGGGTCCCGTCGTCACCCTCTATGAGCTGGAACCCGCGCCCGGCATCAAATCGTCGCGGGTCATCGGCCTCTCCGACGACATCGCCCGCTCGATGAGCGCGATCGCCTGCCGCGTCGCCGTGGTGCCCGGCCGCAACGCCATCGGCATCGAACTGCCGAACGCCAAGCGCGAGACGGTGTATCTGCGCGAGATCATGGCGAGCCGCGATTTCGAGACGACCAAGGCAAAGCTCGCGCTGGCGCTGGGCAAGACCATCAATGGCGAGGCCGTCATCGTCGACATCGCCAAGATGCCGCACGTGCTGGTCGCCGGCACCACCGGCTCGGGCAAGTCGGTCGCCATCAACACCATGATCCTGTCGCTGCTCTACCGGCTGACGCCGCAGGAATGCCGGCTGATCATGATCGATCCGAAGATGCTGGAACTCTCCGTCTATGACGGCATCCCGCATCTTCTGACGCCGGTCGTCACCGATCCGAAGAAGGCGGTGGTGGCGCTGAAATGGACCGTACGCGAGATGGAGGACCGCTATCGCAAGATGTCCAAGGTCGGCGTGCGCAACATCGACGGTTTCAACGCACGCGTTCAGCTGGCTGAGAAAAAGGGCGAAAAAATCTCGCGCACCGTGCAGACCGGCTTCGACCGCCAGACCGGCGAGGCGATCTACGAGACCGAGGACCTCGATCTCGAGCCGATGCCCTATATCGTCGTCATCATCGACGAAATGGCCGACCTGATGATGGTCGCCGGCAAGGACATCGAGGGCGCGGTGCAGCGCCTGGCGCAGATGGCGCGCGCCGCCGGCATCCATGTCATCATGGCGACGCAGCGTCCGTCGGTCGACGTCATCACCGGCACCATCAAGGCCAACTTCCCGACCCGCATCTCCTTCCAGGTGACGTCGAAGATCGACAGCCGCACCATTCTGGGCGAGCAGGGTGCCGAGCAGCTGCTCGGCATGGGCGACATGCTCTACATGGCCGGCGGCGGCCGCATCCAGCGCGTGCACGGTCCTTTCGTCTCCGACGACGAGGTCGAAAAGATCGTCGGACACCTGAAGCTGCAGGGTGTGCCCGAATATCTCGACGCCATCACCGAGGATGACGACGAGGATGACGACGAACCGTCCGGCAAGGGCGGAGGCTCGGGCGGCGGTGGCGGCGGCAATTTCGAAGATTCCGACGACCCCTACGACCAGGCGGTTGCCGTGGTGCTGCGCGATGGCAAGGCGTCGACCAGCTACATCCAGCGTCGGCTCGGTATCGGCTACAACCGCGCCGCCTCGATCATCGAGAAGATGGAAAAGGAAGGCATTGTCGGCCCGGCCAACCATGCGGGAAAACGCGAAATCCTGGTGCCGACGGAGGACGACAAGTTCTGATGGCGGGGCGTCCACGGCAACCTTGAACCCTCTGGCGCGTTCAAGCGAACAAGCAGCGTTCGCCCCCGCCAAACTTCAGCCCAACTGGGGGTTCAGGACAGCGACAGATACAGGAATCACCACGAGAGTGACCGACATGAAAAACGACCTTTCCAAGCTCAGCGATTTTGCCCCGACCCGCCGCCAGTTCCTCGGCCTCGGCCTTGTCGCTGCCGGTGCAGCCGCCTTCAACGTGGTGCCCGGGTTCGAGCTTCTGGCCTCGGCGCAGGCGGCCGTGCCCGCCGCCGCGCAGAAGATCGCCGACCATTTCTCCTCGGTCAAATCGATGAGCGGCGAATTCGTGCAGTTCGGCCCCAAAGGCGAGCAGACCGGCGGCAAATTCTTCCTCGAGCGGCCGGGCAAAATCCGCTTCAACTATGACGGGGCGTCGAATTTCAAGGTGATTTCCGACGGCAAGTCGGTGGTCATCCTCAACAAGAAAATGAACACATCGGACCTTTATCCGTTGTCGAAGACGCCGCTGAAGCTGCTGCTCGATGACCGGATCGACCTCTCCGGCGACCGCGTCAAAAGCGTCAAGGAAGAAGACGACCTCACCACCATCCAGCTTTCCGACAAGCAGGTGTTCGGCAATGCGCGCATCACCATGATGTTCGATCCGAAAACCTATGATTTGCGCCAGTGGACGATCACCGACGCGCAGGGCAAGGACACGACGGTGATGATCTTCAACACCAAGGAAGGCGTCAGCTTCGCGCCCGACACCTTTGCCATCGACTATACGGCGAACCGCGAGCTGAATACCAAGACGCGCTAATCGCTGACGTGTTGGCCTCCTTGCTTTCGTCATCGTAGGGGCGGAGCAAGGAGCGAAGCGACGCGGCACAGACCCCTGGAGCTGTGTTCCGCAGTCCAAGGGATACATGGCGTTGCGCAAGAGCGTCGAGGCGGTGTCAGGCGGATGGGAACGGTCGCTACAGCGTTCATTCCGCCCCCGTGGTGTTCTTCGACAGACCTCACGGAATGGATCCCAGGGTCTCCGCGACGGCGCTGCGCGCCTGCTTCGCCCTAGGATTGACGAAGTTGGGGGGCTTTGACCGAAACCGAAGGGTTCGCAGCAAGCCCGGCTTGTCTTTGCGGCGCCCGGCTGGCAGTTTCCGGACCGACTCCCTCAAAAGGCGTCTTCCCCGTCAGGGCCGATCGATCCTGGCTGGCTGCACGCTGTCCGGATTGCCAATGCCCTTTTCCATCGCCACCTGGAACATCAACTCCGTGCGCCTGCGCATGCCGATCGTCGAGCGCCTGCTCGATGAATACGCGCCCGATGTGCTGTGTCTGCAGGAAACCAAGGTTCCGGACGAGCTGTTCCCGGAAAAGGCATTCCGCAGGCTCGGCTACCAGCACATCGCCTTTCATGGCCAGAAGGGCTACCACGGCGTCGCCACGGTGGCGCGGCGACCGATCGCGGTGGTCGAAAAGCGCCGCTTCTGCGAGATCGAGGACAGCCGGCATCTGTCGGTGACGGTGCGCGCCGGCGGCAAGACGATCCTGCTGCACAATTTCTACGTTCCGGCGGGCGGCGACGAGCCCGATCCCGAAATCAACAGGAAATTCAAGCACAAGCTCGACTTTGTCGCCGAGATGAACGCCATCCGCGCCGAGCACACAGAGGTGTCCGCCTCGGTGCTGGTCGGCGACCTCAACATCGCGCCACTCGAGCACGACGTCTGGTCGCACAAGCAATTGCTCAATGTGGTCAGCCATACGCCGGTCGAGACCGAAAACTTCGAGGCGATGCGGCTCGCCGGCAATTGGGTCGACCTGATGCGGCACAACGTGCCATTCGACCAGAAGCTCTACACCTGGTGGAGTTATCGCGCGCAGGACTGGGAAGCATCGAACCGGGGCCGGCGGCTCGACCATGTCTGGTCGTCGCCCAATCTGGTGCCTGATTTCGCCGACTACGAAATCCTGCGCGCGGCGCGCGGCTGGGAGCGGCCGTCGGACCATGTGCCGGTTATCGCGCGGTTCAACCTGGATTAGGTGTGCCGAAGCCCCCGCCTAATGTCGTTCCTGACTGCAACCGACGATCGCTCTCACCTACCCGAAAACCGTGGCGCCAGTTCCTCGATGCGGCGGATCATGTCCTGGAATTCCTCGGAGATGCGCTGGTGCAGCTTCACCGCCACTTCCGGATATTCCTCCAGGATGCGGCGGAACATCTTGCGGCTGAGCCGGATCACTTCCGAGTCGATTTCGGCCGACGCGCTGGTCAGCCGGTTGGTGTCGGCGATCAATGCCAATTCGCTGAGCATGGTGCCGGGGCCGGCGGTGCCGATCGGGATGCGTTCGCCACTCTGCTCGCGATAGAGCACGATGCGTCCGCTGACCACGACATAGGCCGAATCGGCCTCGTCGTCCTCGCGGTAGAGCTTGTGGTTGGCCTGCAGCAGTGTGGTCTCGGCGCCGAAGGCAAGCAGGCGCAGCTGTTCCTGCGTGAAACCCTGGAAGAGTCTCACGGCGGACAGGATGCGGATGTCGTCATCCAACGCCATCTCTAGCTGCGTCCCCGAACGGTCAGTCCAATCCCTCCTTCACGAGTCGATCCTTAATCCCCTCCAACAGGATCGCACCCGAAAGCGGTCCCGCCCAGACCGCTCTATCCATCCAGTTTTTCGCAATTCCGGGCGGAAAACCGCCCACACTTTTCCTGGAATTGCTCATTGGATAGTGAAATGTTTAAGGAACCAGCTTGTAGCCACCGCTTTCTGTCACAAGAATTTCCGCATTGGAAGGATCGCGCTCGATCTTCTGGCGCAGCCGGTAGACATGGGTTTCCAGCGTGTGCGTGGTGACGCCGGAATTGTAGCCCCAGACTTCCTCCAGCAGCACGTCGCGCGTCACCACCTTCTGGTCGGCGCGGTAGAGATATTTGATGATCGAGGCTTCCTTCTCCGTCAGCCGCACCTTGCCGCCACGCGGGTCGATGAGCAGCTTCTGGCTGGGTTTGAACGTGTAGGGGCCGACCGAGAAGGTGGCGTCCTCGCTCTGCTCGTGCTGGCGCAGCTGGGCACGGATGCGCGCCAGCAGCACCGCGAAGCGAAACGGCTTCGTCACATAGTCGTTGGCGCCGGCCTCGAGACCCAGAATCGTGTCCGAATCGGTGTCGTGGCCGGTCAGCATGATGATGGGCGCCTTGTAGCCGCCCTTGCGCAGGATTTTGACGGCCTCGCGGCCGTCCATGTCGGGCAGGCCGACATCCATGATGAGCAGGTCGATGAGGCCGCCGCGTGCCGCCGTGACGCCTTTTGCCGCAGTCGCTTCCTGCAACACGTCGAATTCCTCGTAGAGGGCGAGTTGCTCGACCAGTGTGCCGCGCAGGTCGTCGTCGTCGTCGACGATTAGGATGGTGCGTGAAGTCATGGATCAATCCGTTGTTTTGAAAAAGAAATTCAGTTGACCGCTGCGTATTTATGCGGAAGCTGGCCGACACAATAGCCGATCACAGTGATTTGTTCCGTGGCACGATCATACAAGAAAAAACGCGATCGCAATGCAGCCGGCGCAATTTTGCCGAAACGACTGCGTGTGCTGACCGTGCGGGCAAGGCCCGGCCACCCCAGCCAAGGCCTGCTGCAGGCCGGAAAAACAGTGTTTGCCTGCGCGCTGGGGCGCGGCGGCATCTCGGCCGACAAGCGGGAGGGCGATGGCGCCACGCCGCTCGGCTCGATGCGGATCCTGTCGGGTTATTTCCGGGGAGATCAGTTTGCCGGTGGCCGCCGGACGCGGCTGGCGATGACGCCGATCGGGCCCGATCTCGGCTGGTGCGAGGTATCAGACGACCGCAACTACAACAGGCCGGTCAGGATCCCCTATGGCGCCAGCCATGAGCGCATGCGGCGCGACGACCGGCTCTACGACGCCTGCCTGGTGCTCGACTGGAACATCGCGCCGCGCCGCCGCGGGCGCGGCAGCGCCATCTTCTTCCACCTGGCGCGACCAGATTTCACGCCGACGCAAGGTTGCGTGGCGGTGACCGCGCGCACGATGGCCCGGCTGCTGCCGCTGCTGTCGGATAGGACGGTGGTGAGGGTGGTACGGTAGGCAGTAGGCAGTAGGCAGTAGGCAGTAGGCAGTAGGCAGTAGGGCATCTCTTTCTACGCCTATTCCCTACTGCCCACTGCCCACTGCTCATTGCCTTTTCTATCGCTTCTGCCAACCCGTGCCCAGCAGTCCGATTTCGCGAAGCTCACGGTCCATCGCCCTGGCGATGTCGCGGCGTTCGCCGCCGATGTCGCGCAGTTCACGGTCGGAGAGGTCGTCGACCGGTTCCAAGGGAAGCCTGGCGGCGACGTTGGCCTGGTGCAGCCAGTCGAACGTGGCGCGAAGCCACCGCGGGAGAGATGATTTCAGGGTGGTGCGGGACTTCAGAGCGATGTCGGTCATGGCTTTATCCGGTTTCTCCGAATATCAAATCCGGTTTGAAGGTATCTCGATGTCGAAATCATGCCCGATTGAAAAACAAACGGGAAACGAGTAGTTCTTTTCAGATTATCAAGTTTTATTTGGAGATCAGATGTCTCGCCTCCTGCCCGGGACGCGCGCGCTTAGGACCTTCGAGGCGGCGGCGCGTCACCTCAATTTCACCCGCGCCGCCGACGAGCTTGGGCTGACGCCGGCCGCGGTCAGCCATCAGGTCAAGGAAATCGAGGATCAACTCGACCTGGTGCTGTTCACGCGCACCAGCCGCACCATGCGGCTGACGGAAGCTGGAAACGTGCTTCACGAAGCGTCGATCGATGCGCTCGCCCTGCTCAACCGGGCGGTGTCGCGCGCCCGCAAGATGGCGCGCGGCACGGCGCTCTTGAAAGTGACGCTCGACGCCCAATTCGCGACGAAATGGCTGATGCGGCGCATCGACGATTTCCGCCGCCAGCGGCCAGGCATCGAGTTGCGTTTCGACATCTCCTACGATGTCAGGGACTTCGAGCGCGACGACGTCGATATCGGCATCCGGTTCGGCACCGGCAAATATGCCGGGCTTTGCGCGCACCGGCTGTTCGACAACATCATCATCCCGGTGTGCAGCCCGGCGCTGCTGGCTTCCGGGCCGCCGCTCAACGAGCCGCGCGATCTCTTCCAGCACACGCTCGCGCATATCGATTGGTCGCGGCAAGGCGTCACCTGGCCGAACTGGAGCATGTGGATGCAGGCGGCCGGCGTCGACGATTTCGACGACAGCCGCACCCTCGTCTTCGGCTCCTCGACCGATGCCACGCAGGCGGCCCTCGACGGCAATGCCGTGGCGCTGGCCGACTTCGCCATGGTCGCCAACGACCTGTCGCAAGGGCGTCTCGTGCGCCCCTTCGAGCTCGGCATCAAGGTCGCGCCGGAGTTCGCCTATTTCCTGGTCTATCCGGAAGCCGTGAAGGACGACGCCCGCATCGCGGCGTTTCGTGAGTGGCTGCTGGAGGAAGCGGCCAAGACGCACGGCACGGAGAAGGTGTAGGCGGCTGCCGGGCTGGTCCTTCGATCACGACCGGGCGTTATGGCCGAAGATCATGCGCGTGTACTTCTTCCACTTCCATTTCACGCTTTTGTAGAGACGCGGGTGGTTTTTCGCGGAAATGGACGTCTGAAACGCCCCGTTTTCGCTGCCCTGTTCGACAATGGGCCGTTCGAACCACAGCATTTCAATACCGAGCTTCTCGTCCATCCGTTCGACCTGGTGATCGATCGAGGTGCATATCTTGTTCTGCTCGATCCAGGCGCAACGCGCTTCAGCGACCGGGCGGGTGATGAGGTAGGAATCCGTGCATCTGGCATGCAATGCCGGGTAGAGCCTTTGCTCCTTCCGCAATTTCCAAATCGGCGTGTAATAGTTGCTGCCATTGCCGAGATAGATGACGGCCTTGCGTGCGGGGCCGCCGAGTTCGGCCAGCCCCTGCCGGAACTCGGCGACGAAGTCGCGGGCAAGGAAGACGTCGTCCTCGAACACCAGGCAATAGGGAAGGTCGGTCTCCAGGAAGTCGCGCCAGATGCCGACATGCTTCAGCGCCAGCGAGACGGTCGCCGGATGGGTAAGGGCTGGCACGACCAGCTCGTTTCGGATTTCCGGCGTGATGTCTGCCTGGTCCCAGTCCGTGTAAAAATAGACCGGCACGCCGCGCCGCTCGAACTCGCGGACAATGTGGCGGCGCCGGTCGTCATAGCCCTGCTTGACGTGACAGATCCGGCTGAACACCAGGTCGCGTGGAAATCCGGACTCGTCCGCCATCGTCAACGCGCCGCTTTAGCCTGCCGCGGCGCCGAACCAGCCGATCACCGCGCCGACGATCAACAGGACGCCCAGCCAGTGACCACCGTCGATGAGGGTCAGGTCCCAGCCGAAATTTTCGTAGCGATGGTTGACCGACAGCGTCGTGGCGATGAACCCCAGCCAAAGCACGAAGCCGAAGACAAGTCCGGCGAGCAATGTCGGTTCACCCCCCGTCATCGCAGCGACGATCAGGGCCATGATGTAGGCCATGACCAGTTCTGCGACGAAGCTGATGACGAAAGGCAGCGGCGATTTCTTCATCGTCGCCGGATCGAGCTTGGCGGCCTTCAGCCACGGCTTGCTCAACGCCATGTACCAGGCGGCGCCGAACAGCCAGGCCAAGACGGCGGCGGCAATGACCGCCAGCCAGTTCACTGCTGAAAAATCCATGAGCTTCCCCCTCCAGATGCAGGCCATGCGACATGCAAGCATTGTGTATCAGGCGCTTCGGCGATGGCGTCAAGCAAAGCGCCAGACGGTGGTGCGCTTGACCAGGCAATCCTCCAGCGCCCGCGTGACCTCCACCTCATAGACCGCAAGCGGCTCCAGCCCCGATTTCGGCAGATACGACCGGCCGGGATCGCCGACGAAGATCTCGGCCCCGCGCGCCTTGAGTGTCGCGAACCACGGCATCAGGCGGTCGGCGAAGGATTTGTCGTAGAAAACGTCACCGGCCAGCACCACGTCCCAGCCCGCGTCGGTGCCGATGCAATCCGTGCCGAGGAAGTCGATCCCGACGCCATTGGCCTCGCTGTTGAGGCGGATCGCCGTGGCGCAAAACGGATCGATGTCGGCGGCGATAACTGCGGCGGCGTCCGCCTTGGCGGCGGCGATGGCGACAAGGCCGGAGCCCGAGGCGAAGTCGAGCACGCGCTTGCCCCGCACCGTGTCGGGATTGTCCAGGACATAGCGGGCAAGGCCCTGCCCGCCGGCCCAGGCAAAGGCCCAGAAGGGCGGCGGCAGGCCGATCTCGACCAGCTCGTCTTCAGTGCGCTGCCACAGATCGTGCGCTTCATCGGCGAGACGCAGCAGAATCTCGGGCACATGCGGCGGCGCCATCAGCGCCGTGTTGTCGAGGATGAATTGCTTGGCGCCGTGCGGGGTGAGCGCCGTCACGGAGCGGGCGTCAGGCCGCCCATGCGGCAGACTTCCTTCCATTCGGCCGGTGTCACCGGCTGCACGGAAAGCCGGCCAAGCCGCACCAGCGCCATTTCGGCGAGCTTCGGATTGGCTTTCACCTGCTCCAGCGTCGGCGGGTTCGGCACATCGCGAACCGCGCGGATGTCCACGCATTCCCAGCGCGGATCGTCCGAAGTGGTGTCGGGGTGGGCCAGCGCGCAGACTTCGGCGACGCCGACGATGTTGAGCCCCTCATTGGAATGGTAGAAGAAGCCGAGGTCGCCGATCTGCATGGCCTTCATGTTGTTGCGGGCGGCGTAGTTGCGCACGCCGTCCCATTGCGTGCCGGCCTTGCCCTTGGCCTTCAACGCCTCGAAGGAGAAAACCGAGGGTTCGGATTTGAACAGCCAGTAGTTCATGTGTCTCCTCCGTGCGATCCAGGTGCGGGCAACCGGAATTAACTAGCCGCCGGCTTGTTGAACGTCCAGTTCCACTGGCGAATTTCGACGCTTTCGAACAGGCCCGCCTTGGCATAGGGGTCGACGGCCGACAAGGCCTGCGCCGCGGCCAGATCCGGCGCCTCGACAACCACGAGGCTGCCATTGGGCTTGCCGTCGGCATTGAGGAACGGACCGGCGAAGGCCAGTTTCTTGTCCGCATTCAGCCCTTCGAGAAAGGCGACATGCTCGGGCCGCGTGTCGAGGCGCACCTGCAGGCTTCCCGGCTTGTCCTTGCAAACAAAAGCAAACAGCATGGTCTTTCTCCTGGTCGTTGAGATTGAAGTTGGGGGGATCAATCGTTGGTTTCGGTCTTCAGCGGCCGGGTCATCAGGGCCGTCACCGCCTGGCCGATGGTGATGGCGCCGTCCAGTATGGCTGCCACGGCGGTGATGATCGGCGCGTCGATGCCGCGCTCGGCGGCGATGCGGGCGGCGATCGCCGCCGTCGGCACGCCCTCGGCCAGCGCCAGTCCGGCGAGCGCCTTGCCTTGCCCGAGCGCCAGCCCGTAGGCGAAGTTGCGCGATTGCGCCGACGAGCAGGTCAGCAGCAGGTCGCCAAGGCCGGAAAGCCCCATCAAGGTCTCGGGCCTGGCGCCGAAGGCGGCACCGATGCGGCGCAGTTCGACGAAGCCGCGCGTCACCATGGCAGCCTGGGCGCTGGCGCCAAGCCCGGCGCCGGTGACAGCGCCGGCAGCGATGGCAAAGACATTCTTCAAGGCGCCGCCGATCTCGACGCCGATCAGGTCGTCGCTCGAATAGCAGCGCAGGTTTTCGGCGGAAAAGCGGGCGGCAAGGTCAGCCGCCAGCGCCTCGTCGCGGGCGGCGACCACGACCGCTGTCGGCAGGCCGCGGGCGACATCGGTGGCGAAGCTCGGGCCCGACAGCGCGGCGACCGGATTTCGCGGCAGGATTTCCGCGACAATCGCCGACAGCAAGGCGCCGGTGTCGCGCTCGATGCCCTTGGCGCAGAGAACAAGCGGGATGCCGCCCGGCATATGGTCTTTCGCGGCCGCCAGGGTCGCCCGCAGCGACTGCGCCGGCGTTACCGCCAGCACGCAATCGGCCCCCGAGAGCGCCGCCGCAATGTCTGTTGTCGCCTCGATGCCGGGCGCAATGGCGATGCCGGGCAGATAGCGTGGATTCTGCCCCTGGCCGATCGCGGCCACGGTTTGCGGATCGCGCGCGAACAGCCGCACCTTATGGCCGGCGCGCAGCATCGCCAGCGCCAGCGCAGTGCCCCAGGCGCCGCCGCCCAGCACGGCGACCCACCAGCCGCCTTTACCGGGATTGCCGACGTCTTGGCCGCTCTCACCCGTCATGCCTTGGCTCCGCGCCGGCCGGAACCGACCATCGGCGCCGAGATGCTGTCCAGCGGCCAGCGCGAGCGCGGCACGAAATCGAAGCCGTTCTCCTGCGCCATGCCTTCGCGCAGCCGTTCGATGCCGGCCCAGGCGATCATCGCGGCATTGTCGGTGCACAGTTTCAGCGGTGGCGCGACGAAGGTGAAGCCGGCCTCGGCGCACAGCCGTTCCAGCGTTGCCTTGATGGTGCGGTTGGCGGCGACGCCGCCGGCAACCACCAGCGCCGGGTTTTTTGTGCCGGGAAATGTTTGGCCGAATCGCGCCAGCGCGCGCGAAACGCGGTCAGCCAGCGCATCGGAGACCGCCGCCTGGAACGAGGCGCAGATATCGGCGACGTCCTGGTCGCTCAGCGGCTCGATCGCGGTCGCCGCCTGGCGCACGGCGGTCTTCAGGCCGGAGAAGGAGAAGTCGGGCTGCGCCGAACCCTTCATCGGACGGGGGAAGGCAAAGCGCGAGGCGTCACCCGATAGAGCCGCCGTCTCGACATTCGGTCCGCCGGGATAGGGCAGGCCGAGCATCTTGGCGATCTTGTCGAAGGCTTCGCCGAGCGCGTCGTCTATGGTGGTGGCCCAGCGCTGATAGTCGCCGACGCCCCGCACCGCCAGGATCTGCGTATGGCCGCCGGAGACCAGCAACAGCAGATAGGGGAATTCGAGCCCGTCGGTCAGCCGCGCCGTCAAGGCGTGGCCTTCGAGGTGGTTGACGGCGATCAGCGGCTTGCCGGCGGCGGCGGCGATCGCCTTGGCCGTCATCAGCCCGACGATCAGGCCGCCGACCAGGCCGGGGCCGGCGGTGGCGGCGATGGCATCGATATCGGCCAGGGTTGTGCCCGAATCAGCCAGGGCGGCCTCGATGATGCCGTCCAGCGCCTCGACATGGGCGCGGGCGGCGATCTCGGGTACGACACCGCCGAAGGCGGCATGTTCCTCGATCTGGGAAAGCACGATGTTGGACAGGATTTTCGGCGCGGCATCGCCCTCCAGCGCCACGACGCTGGCGGCAGTCTCGTCGCAACTCGTCTCAATGCCCAGAACGCGGATCAATTCGTCGCTATCCCAAGAGATTGTGCAGCCAGGCGTTCCCCTTTAGGGAGAATGCCGGAAACGCAAAGCCAGCCGGGGGGTTATCACGGACCGCGCGCCATGCAAACAATCTTGAAGATCGGAACACGCGGCAGCCCGCTGGCGCTGGCCCAGGCGCATGAAACACAGGCGCGGCTGATGGCCGCGCATGGCCTGCCGGCGGAAGCCTTCGAGGTCGTCGTCATCTCGACCAGCGGCGACCGCATCCAGGACCGGCCGCTGTCGGAAGCCGGCGGCAAGGGCCTGTTCACCAAGGAAATCGAGGAGGCGCTGCTCGCCGGTGCGATCGACATCGCCGTGCATTCGTCGAAAGACATGCCGACACGGTTGCCGGACGGTCTGGAGCTCAGCGCATTCCTGCCGCGTGAGGACGCGCGCGACGCCTTCGTCGGTAGGGCGGCAAAGACCATCGCCGAGCTGCCGCGCGGGGCCAAGGTCGGCTCGTCGTCGCTCAGGCGGCAAGCGCTGATCCGCCGCATGCGGCCGGATCTCGACGTGGTGATGTTCCGCGGCAATGTGCAGACGCGACTGCGCAAGCTCGACGAAGGGATCGCCGCCGGCACCATCCTCGCCTATGCCGGGCTGAAGCGGCTGGGGCTGGAACATGTCGCCACCGACTTGATGCCGCTCGACATTTTTCCGCCCGCACCCGGCCAGGGCGCGATCGGCATCGAGGCGCGCATCGGCGATCGCGCCGTCGAAAAAATGCTGGTCGCCATCCATGATGTGCCGACGGGGCAGGCGCTGGCTTGCGAACGCGCCTTCCTGGCGGCGCTCGACGGCTCCTGCCGCACGCCGATCGCCGGCCATGCGACGATCGAGGCCGGAAATCTTTCTTTCGCCGGCCTGATCATCTCACCCGACGGCACGCAGTCGCATGTGGTCGAATTGCAGGGACCGGCACAGGATGCCGCCCGCATCGGCGATGAGGCCGCGCGGACGGTGCGGGCCAGGGCCGGCGAAAAGTTCTTCGACGGCTGGCTCTGAAGATGCTTCGCGTCCTAGTGACCAGACCGGAACCGGGCGCATCGCGCACGGCGCGGCGGCTTCAGGACACGGGATTCCAACCGGTCGTGCTGCCTTTGACCGAAACGGTGGGTTTGCCTGTCGATGCGGGGCTCGTCACCGGCGATGCGGTCGCGGTTGCCGTTACCAGCGCCAATGCCGTGCGCCATGCCCCGAACGAGGTCATCGCGGCGCTTGCTGCCCTGCCTTGCCATGCGGTGGGTGCCAGGACCGCCGAAGCGGCGCGCAAGATGGGGTTTTCTTCCATCATTGAAGGCTCAGGCGATGCCGAGGCGCTGGCCGACGCAATCGCGGCGGCTTTTCCCGGCAAGGCAGTCACCTATCTCTGCGGACGCGTGCGTTTTCCGGTGTTTGAACAACGGCTGGAGGCGGCTGGAGTCCGGCTCCGCGCCGTGGAGACGTATGACACGCTCCCGGTGCCGTATTCCGACGAGACCATCCTTGCGCTGCTGTCCGGCCACCCGGTCGAAGCGGTGCTGCTCTATTCGGCCAAGGCGGCCGCCGCGATGCAGGCCTTGACCAAGCGGCCGGCTCTGCAAGAGGCCTTTCAAAAAACGCGGTTTATCGCGCTCTCCGCACGCATCGCCGACGCCTTCGACGATGGCGCAGGCAAAGCGATCCGCGTTGCCGCACAGCCCGATGAGGAGGCGCTGCTGGCGCTTTTGCGGGTGCTGCCCTGAGCCGCGTCATCACACCGCCCCTTTTCACCGCTTGGTGATGTGCTAGACCCTTTCTGAACCATCACGCGCCGGCAGGCGTTGAGACGAAGCGAATTTTGCGGAGCCCAGGCATGGTCAAGACGCCGAAGATGCGACACTCGAAAAGCCGCCGCGAGCCGGTGACCATCGATCTCGAGCCTGGTGCCGTTTCCCGCATCGTCGAGGAGGATGCGGCCAAGGCAGCGGACGAGACAGACGAGGCGAAGGCTGAAGAAGCCGCCAATGCCTCGCAGCCGGAGGCTCCCGAAGAGCCGGTGCATGCCGACCAGACCGATCTCGAACCCTGGGAGCATGCCGACGGCGGGGGGCAGGCCGAAACCGAGCCGTCCGCGGAGGCCAAGGCCGTCGAGCCGGAGATGCCCTATCCCGGTTCGGATGCGCCAGCGGACCGCACTGCCGCCTCCGACTACAATTTCGAGGATGCGTCGGCGAAGCGCAGCGACGACGGCAAGGCAAAAACCCAGACGCGGGACGAAAGGATGGCGCCGACACCTGCCGCGGCAAAGCGTGGCGGCCTCAACGGCATCGCTGCCGGCATCATCGGCGGCGTCATCGCGCTCGCCGGCGCCGGCGGCCTGCAATTTGCCGGCCTGCTTGGCGCGCCGGGTTCCGGCGCCGGCGTCTCGCTCGACGGCGTCAATGGCGAGATCGCTTCGCTGAAAACCGAGATTGCCGGGCTGAAGGACGGCGGCGGCAACAACGACGCAGCGGCCAAGGTGGCCGGACTTTCCTCGGGACTGGAGCAGGTAAAGGCCGATGTCGCGGCGCTGAAATCGGCGGTCGAACAAGGCGGCGCGGGCGACAATGCCGGGCTTGCAGCCCTTGGCGACAAGGTCAGGCAGATCGAAACCGCGGTCGCCGCCCTCGGCAAGGCCGGCAGCACGGCGCCGGTCGATCTCGGCCCGCTCAACGAAAAAATGGCCAGTCTCGACGCGCTGGCGAAATCGACGGGCGAGGCGGCGAAGGCCCAGGACAGCCGGCTCGCCGCGCTGGAACAGTCGGTGTCGCAGCTTTCCGGCAAGGTCGAGGCGGCGGCAGGGCAGCCGAAGATCGCGCTCGCCATTGCCGCGTCTGCGTTGAAGTCGGCGCTCGAACGCGGTGCGCCGTTCTCGGCGGAACTCGATACGCTGGCGGCGATTTCGCCCAACGCGCCTGAGCTCGCGACCTTGCGGCCCTATGCCGAAAAAGGCGTGCCGACCCGGACCGAGATCGCCGCGCAGATGGATGCCGCCGCCAATGCCATGGTCGCCGCCGCCACGCCGGTCGACCAGAATGCCGGCTTCCTGCAGAACCTGATGTCGAGCGCCGAATCGCTGGTCAAGGTGCGGCCGATCGGCGCCGTCGAGGGTCCCGGCGCGCCGGAAACCGTGGCGCGCATGGAAGTCGCCGTCACGCAAGGCGACTATGCCAAGGCGCTCGGCGAATACAATTCGCTGCCTGAGGCCGTGAAGGCCGCCGGTGCCGACTTTGCCGGCAAACTGAAGGCGCGCATCGAGGTCGAAACCCAGGTCGACGCGCTGATCTCCGGCGCGATGAAGGCATGAGGGCAAACCGATGATCCGCCTGCTCGCCTTCCTCATCGTCGTCTTCGCGCTCGGGCTCGGCTTTGCCTGGCTGGCCGACCGGCCGGGCGACATGGTCGTCACCTTCAACGGCTATCAGTACCAGGTCAGCCTGATGGTGGCGGCCGTGGCCGTCGTCGCCGTGGTCGCCGCCGTGATGATCCTGTGGTGGCTGATCAGGTCGCTGTGGAACAGCCCTTATACCATCTCGCGCTATTTCCGCGTGCGCCGCCGCGACCGCGGTTATCAGGCGCTGTCGACCGGCATGATCGCGGCCGGCGCCGGCGACGGTGCGCTGGCCCGCAAGAAGACCAAGGAAGCGGCCAAGCTGATCCGTTCCGATCAGGAACCGCTGATCCATCTGCTCGAGGCGCAGGCCTCGCTGCTTGAAGGCGACCATGAAGGGGCGCGCCAGAAGTTCGAAAGCATGCTCGACGATCCCGAAATGCGGCTGCTCGGCCTGCGCGGGCTTTATCTCGAGGCCGAACGGCTGGGTGACCGCAATGCCGCCCGCCACTATGCCGGCCGCGCCGCCGCCGTTGCGCCGCAGCTGGCCTGGGCGGCCGAATCGACACTGGAGGAATTGACCGCGCGCGGCGATTGGGACGGCGCCTTGAAACTGGTCGACGCGCAGAAGGCGACGCGGCAGATCGAGCGCGACGCCGCCAACCGCCGTCGCGCCGTGCTGTTGACCGCCAAGGCGCAGTCGCTTGCGGACAGCGATCCCAATGCGGCAAGAGGCGCGGCGCTGGAGGCCAACAAGCTGCTGCCGGATTTCGCCCCCGCCGCCGTTGCCGCCGCCGCCGCGCTGTTCAAGCAGAACGATGTGCGCAAGGGCTCGAAAATCCTGGAGACCGCCTGGAGGGCCGAGCCGCATCCCGAGATTGCCGAGCTCTACACCCATGCCAGGCCGGGTGACGCCGTGCTCGACCGTCTCAACCGGGCGAAGAAGCTGCAGGAGATGAAGAGGAACCACGCCGAATCGTCGATGACCGTGGCGCGTGCGGCGCTCGACGCACAGGATCTCGCCACCGCCCGCAGCGAGGCCGAGGCGGCGATCCGGATGGACCGCCGCGAAGGCGCCTATCTGCTGCTGGCCGACATCGAGGAGGCCGAGACGGGCGACCAGGGCAAGGTGCGGCAGCTGCTCTCCAAGGCGGTACGAGCGCCACGCGATCCGGCCTGGGTCGCCGATGGCGTCGTTTCGGAACGCTGGGCGCCGGTATCGCCAGTTACGGGACGGCTCGACGCCTTCGAGTGGCGCGCGCCGATGGAGCGGCTTGGCCAGTTGATCGACGGCCGTGACGATGCGCTTGAGACCGCCGTGCCGGTGATCGAGGCGCTGGCGAAGCCGGCCAGTGAAAAGCCGGTCGAAGCGATCGAGCCTGCCACGGCGGGCAGCGAGACAACGGGCAAGGGAACGGATAGAAGCGAAGACCAGGTCACACCGGTCACGGCGGCTGCGTTCGCGGCGGTGCCGGCCGATGCCGAGGGCGTCGAGCCGGCGGAAGAATTGGCGCGGCTGCCGGATGATCCAGGCGTCGATCCGGACGAGGAAGCGGAAAAGTCGCCGCGCCGCTTCCGGCTGTTTTGATTTTAGCCTTCGGGTGATTGACTTGGCCCTTGGGCCGTTTGGGATTGGATTGATGTTCGAACGCGTTCTGTCGTTTCTCAGGGATTTGCCGGCCGGCGCCGGCGCGCATACCAGCACGGACGATCCGCGCGTTGCCGCCTCGGCGCTGCTCTACCATGTGATGAATGCCGACGGCGTGCGCCAGGATGTCGAATGGGAGCGGTTCAAGGCCGTGCTCTCCGAGAGCTACTCGATCAGCGGCGCCGAACTCGAAGCGCTCGCCGCTGCCGGTGAGCGGGCCGACAATGAGGCGATCGACCTCTATGCCTTCACCAGCGTGCTCAAGCGCCATCTCGACGCGGACGGGCGCAAGGCCTTCATCGGCCTGATGTGGGAGATCGTCTATGCCGATGGCGAGCTGCACGAGCTCGAGGACAATACGGTGTGGCGCGTCGCCGAACTGATTGGCGTCGAACGCCACGACCGGGTCGAGGCGCGCCGCAAGGTGGCGGCGCACGCGCCGGGTGCCCGTGGAACATCCAGCGACGAATAGACGGGATCCCGCCTGACGATGCCGCGCGCGACGAGCTCGAAGCCAAAAATCCTGATCGTGCTGCACCAGGAGAATTCGAGCCCCGGACGCGTCGGCCATATGCTCATCGAAGAGGGTTTCGAGCTCGACATCCGTCGGCCGCCGCTCGGCGACGCCTTGCCGGAGACGCTGGACGGCCATGCCGGCACGGTGGTGTTCGGCGGACCGATGAGCGCCAATGACGAAGACGAGTTCGTTCGCCGCGAGACCAACTGGCTGGAAATCCCGCTCAGGGAAAACCGGCCGTGCCTCGGCATCTGCCTTGGTGCGCAGATGCTGGTCAACCATCTCGGCGGCAAGGTCGAGGGCCACGGCGAAGGGCTGGTCGAGATCGGCTGGTATCCGATCAAGGCGACCGAGGCCGGCAGGAACCTCATGCACTGGCCGGAAATGGTCTACCAGTTCCACCGCGAGGGCTTTTCCCTGCCCAGCGACGCGACGCTGCTGGCGACGGCCGAGACCTACCCCAACCAGGCTTTTCGCTATGGCGACAATGCCTGGGGCATCCAGTTCCATGGCGAACTGACCCGCGTGATGATGCAGCGCTGGGTGGTGCGCGGCGCGCATCGCTTCGAATTGCCGGGCGCGCAGCCCGGCCGCGATCACCTCGGCGGCCGGCTGATCTGGGACATGCATCTGAAGCGCTGGCTGGACGAATTCCTGCGCATGGTGTTCGGCAGGCCGGCAGTGCGATAGCTCCGTCCGTTTCGCAATTCCGGGCGGAACTGTTTCGCGTTTTCCTGCAATTTCTAACTCTTTGTTTTTACGCAATTCCCAAGGGAAAGCGCTATGCGCTTTTCCCGGGAAAACCGCCCGCACTTCTCCTGGAATTACTCTAGGATTCGAGCACCGGCCGCATGAAGCTGCGCTCATAGCTCAGAATGCTGCGATTGCGTTTTTCCGCTTCAAACACATCCTGGCATTCCGGGTCGGACGCCATCCGCTTGCGATAGTCCTCATAGTCGGCAAGGCTCGGAAAGCTGAACATGGCATAGGCGATATTGTTGGCTCCTTCGCTCGGTAGGAAATAGCCATGATGGTTTCCGCCGAGGCGATTGACCAGACCGATCCAGCGGCGGCCATATTCTTCAAACTCGGCAAGCTTGTAAGGGTCGATGACATATTTCAGGTAGCAGGTGATCATGGGATTTCCTGTGACAGGGTGATGTATCTTGCCGACCATCGGTGAGCGTCAGTTGCGCCCGTCGAGGTGGCGAACCTTGCGCAATTGCGGGAACAGATAGGCCCACAGGCCGGCGACCGCGATGGCGCCGACGCCGCCGATCACGACGGCCGGCACGGTGCCGATCAGCGCCGCCATGGTGCCGGCACGGAATTCGCCGACCTCGTTGGACGCGCCGACGAAAACCTGGTTGACGGCGTTGACGCGGCCGCGCACCTCGTCCGGCGTCCACAGCTGGATCAGCGTCTCCCTGATATAGACGCTGAACATGTCGGTGGCGCCGAGGAGGGCCAATGCGACGATCGACAGCCAGGTGAGGGTGGACAGTCCAAACAGCACGGTGGAGGCGCCGAATGCAGCGACGAAGCCGAGCATGATCACACCGGCATGGTTGCGGATCGGGTGCCCGGCGAGCCACACCGCCACGCAGATGGCGCCGATGCCCGGCGCCGAACGCAGCAGCCCGAGGCCCCACGGGCCGAGCTGCAGGATGTCGCGCGCATAGACCGGCAGCAACGCCGAGGCGCCGGAGAGAAGCACGGCGAACAGGTCGAGCGAGATGGCGCCAAGCACGATCTTCTCGCTCCAGATGTAGCGGAAGCCGGCAAACAGCGTCTCCATGGAAGGCTTGTCGGTGGCGGTCCGCTGGGCGGGCCTGGGAATGGTGAAAATCAAAAGGGCGGCAGCCAGCATCAGGATGGCGGCGACTGCGTATGCGACCTCCGGAGAAACGCCGTAGAGCAGGCCGCCGGCAACCGGTCCAACGATGGTCGCCGTCTGCCAGGCGGACGAGTTCCAGGCAATCGCGTTGCCGAAATCCTCCGGCGGCACCAGATTGGCGAACAGCGAGGATGAGGCCGGGCCGAAAAAGGCGCGCGCCGTGCCGAACATCGCGAGCACGGCGAAGATCGGCAGCGGGCTGGCGAGACCGCGCAGCGTCAGGACCAGCAGAATGAGGGCGCATATGCCCTCGATCACCGTCGACAGCGCCATGATCAGCCGGCGTCCGAAGCGGTCGGCGACGACGCCGGTGACCAACACCAGAAGCAGGGACGGCAGGAACTGGACGATGCCGACAATGCCGAGGTCGAAGGGATCGCGAGTCAAATCATAGACCTGCCAGCCGACGGCGACGGAGACGATCATGGTCGCGAAAGTGGTGAGAAAGCGCGCCGTCCAGTAGCTGAGGAAAGCCTTGTGCCGGAAGGCAGCGTAACGCTGCTCAGGTGAAGTCTGCAGGGATGTCATGAATAAAGGCCCCGTTGCGATGGCATTGGAGCGACGTCCAATTGGACGCACAAAGTACGCTCCAACACTGTTTGGTTTCGCATCGTGCTTTCCGAAAATCGGAGTGGATTTTCGGGCCGATGCGATGCCGGCGGGGCTCTTCCCGGATGGGCGCTGGTCCGACCAATGGAACGTCTAGCAAAGTTCGATGCGCGATGTGCGCGAAAATCAGCACTGGATCAAGGGATTTTCACCCCGTTGCGTCCGTCGCACAAGGACGTTACTGCCGAAGTGCTGCCGAAATGGCGTCGAGCCCGCCTCGCAACTCGACCTCCGTCGGCCAGCCGAAGCCGACGCGGAAGAAGCGCTTTTCCATGTCGAACCAGTGGCCGGGCCCGACATAGGTGCCATGGTTTTCCAGCAGGTTCACATAGAAGCGGTCGAGATCGAAGCCGGGTTCGACGTTGAGGCGCGGGAAGCCGACGACACCGCCTTCGGGCCGCACCCAGTCGACCAGCGGTTCGCGGTCGATCCAGGCCTGGACGATGTCTCGACGCTTCGCCATTTCGGGCAGTAGCGCTCCCAGGAAGGCGTCCCGGCGCTCGAGCATGCCGCGCGCGATGCCTTCGTCGATGACGCTGCCGCAGATGCCGATCTGTTCCTTGGCGGCAAGGAACGTCTCCTGTAGCGCTGGATCCCTGGTGATCAGCCAGCCGATGCGGATGCCTGGAATGCCGAAGGCCTTCGACAGCGACGCGACGCTGATTGCCTTCGCGCTGAGCGAGGCCGCTGACGGCAGGCGCCGGCCATAGGAAAGATCGCGATAGGTCTCGTCGACCAGCAGATGGCAGTTGCGGCTTTCCGCGAGCGCTACCAGCGCGTCGAGATCGGCCTGGCCCATCATCGTGCCTGTCGGGTTGTGCGGGCACGTAACGCTGATCAACCTGGTGTTCGGCCGCATCGCCGCCTTGATGGCCTCGACGTCGATGGCAAAGCCGTCCTCGAAGGCGAGGTCGACAAAGCTGATGGCGCAGCCGATCGCGCGTGGGGTTTCGATATTGGTGGCGTAGTTGGGCGGGATGACGACGAGATGGTCGCTCGCCGACAGCAGCGATGTCGAGATGATGAACAGCGCCCCGGCGGCACCGGCGGTGACCAGCACATCGTCAGGCGAGATGACGGCATCCTGCGCCGCGATCAGCGCACGCAAGTCCTTGTCGCCGCGATGCTCGCCATAGAACAGCGTGAGGTCAGGCAGCGACAGGCCGATGTCGGAGAGCTTCTGGTCGGCGATCGAGCTCTCGGAGAGGTTGAAGCGGATGCGGTCGTAGCCGTACTCCTCCGGCGCCTCCTTCTCGATCACCATCCTGGTGTAGTTCATGGCTTCCCCCACATGACCTTTGTCTGGTCTATCCAAGCCACAAAAGCAGGAAGCCTGCCAAGGCGGTTTCGCCGGCAGGCTTCTGTTCCAGTCGTCCTAAATATTGGCTCAGGCCTGAATGCTCAGGCCGAAACCTTCGCCCTGCGGCCCTTGGCCTTGACAGGCGCCACCTCGACCTTGCGGCCGAGTCCGATGGACTTCGCCAGTTGCGAGCGCGAGGCCGCATAGTTGGGAGCAACCATCGGATAGTCCGAGGGCAGGCCCCATTTGGCGCGGTAGGCGTCCGGCGTCAGGCCAAAATGCACGCCGAGATGGCGCTTCAGCGATTTGAACTTCTTGCCGTCTTCGAGGCAGATGATGAAATCCGGCGTCACCGACTTCTTCGGGTTGACCGCGGGAACCAGGGGGGCCGCCACCGGCACCGCCGGCTTGCCGAGCCCGCCGATCGAGGTGGCGACGCTGGCGATGAGGTCGGCCAGGCCGGAGGCGGGCAGGCGGTTCTTTTCAACGTAGGCGGATACGATGTGGGCGGTCAGCTCGAGAAGGTCGATGCGAGC
This sequence comes from Mesorhizobium sp. B2-4-19, assembly GCF_006441315.1. NCBI lineage: Bacteria > Pseudomonadati > Pseudomonadota > Alphaproteobacteria > Hyphomicrobiales > Phyllobacteriaceae > Mesorhizobium > Mesorhizobium sp. B2-4-19. Next base: position 24,119 of record NZ_VFUV01000010.1, read on the forward strand.
GTCGTTGCTATCGTCGGTCAATGTTTCCTCCGTCTATGGTGCACAGGCTCGAAAATGGGGATCGCTTTCGAAAGGACGAGGCACAAAACAAAAAATGCTGAACGGTCTTCAAGCGTATCCAGTGGAGCGCGCGGGTCAGTGCGCGAAATTCCTAGTCGGCAAATCTGCGCAACGCAATGATTAAGCGCGGCGTCACACGTTATTTTGAACAACTATACTAAACAGTAATAATATCAGACAATCAGCGCCTTGTCTCGCCACAGACGAAATCCGCCTTCGAAGGCGCGTGTGTTGTCACCGCGCCTGGCCTCGGCCGGCAACTCGTCGAGCTTGTCGACATTGCCGCCGCCAATGATGACATAGTCTGGCTGCAGGGCGGCGCGCAGCCGGGTGACGACGTCGAAGACGTATTTGCGCCACTTCTTCTTGCCGTGCTTTTCCAGGCCGCGCTCGCCGACATAGTCCTCGAAACTCCGGCCTTTCCTGTAAGGAAGATGCGCGAGCTCCATCGGCTGGCCGACATTGTCGAAGACCATCGCCGCACCGAGGCCGGTTCCCAGCCCGAGGAACAGCATGCGCCCGCCTTCATAGCTGCCGATGGCCTGCATCAGCGCATCGTTGACCACCTTGACCGGCTTGCCGAACTGCGCGTCGAAATCGAAGCCGGCCCAGCCCTTGCCGAGATTCTTGGGATCGAGCACCGGCTTGTTGTGACGCACCGGGCCGGGATAGCCCATCGAGATGACGTCGTAGGACAGGCCCTCGGCGAGCTTCTTCACCTTGTCGATCATCTGCTGCGGCGTCAGGCCCGGGCCGGAATCGTCCCGGCGCTCGGCGCCGCCGGCGCTGGTCAGGATCTTGACGTGCGAGCCGCCAATGTCGATCGAAAGCACGATCTGCCCGGCGTCCGGTGCCGCCTGCTTCACCGCCTTGGCCATCGTCTCTCCTCCGCTCATGCCACCGGGTCGATCCAGCCATTGGGCGGCCCGAAGCCGGCCATGGCGTCGGCCGGCCCCCATGTCTTCGGCTCATAGAGATGCGGCGGCGTGGTGTCGCCGAGCACCGGCCCGACAATGCGCCAGGCAAGCTCGGCCGCGTCCTGGCGGGTGAAGAGCTGGCCATTGCCGTTCATGGCGTCGCCGATCAGGCGCTCGTAAGGCGGCATGTCGGCCTTGCTATCGTCGAGCGCCGTGAGCTCCACCTGCTCGCCGACCATGTCGTCGCCGGGCGCCTTGCGCTGCGCGCCGATGGCGATCACCACTTGCGGGTCGATGCGGAAACGCACGTAGTTCTGGTCGGCGGGCTTGATCGGGTCGAAGACGTCGAGCGGCGGGCGCTTCAGCCGCACCACCACTTCCGTGACATGCACCGGCATGTTCTTGCCGGCGCGGATGAAGAAAGGCACATCCTGCCAGCGCCAGGTGTCGACGAAGAAGCGCACCGCCGCGAAGGTCTCGACCGGCGAATTCGGCTTCACGCCGGGCTCGGCGAGATAGCCGGTGAACTGGCCGCGCACGACATCGTCTTTTGTCAGCGTCCGAATCGCCCTGAGAACCTGCACCTTCTCGTCGATCAGGTCATCGGCGGAGCGGCCGACCGGCGGCTCCATGGCCAGCAGCAAGAGGATGTTGAGCAGATGGTTCTCGATGACATCCCTGATGCAGCCGACGTCGTCATAGAAGCGGCCGCGGCCCTCGACGCCGAAATCCTCGGCCATGGTGATCTGTACGCTCTCGACGAAATTGCGGTTCCAGATCGGCTCGAGAAAGGAATTGGCGAAGCGGAAATAAAGCAGGTTCTGGATCGCTTCCTTGCCGAGATAGTGGTCGATGCGGAAGATCGACTGCTCGTCGAACACCAGATGCAGCACGCGGTTCAGCCAGCGCGCCGACTGCAGATCATGGCCGAACGGCTTTTCCACCATCAGCCGCGCGCCACGCGCGGTGCCCGACTGCTCCAACCCTTGCACGACAGTCTCGAACATGGTCGGCGGCACCGCCATGTAGTGGAGCGGCCGCTGGGCGGTGCCAAGCGCGGTCTTCAGCTTCTCGAAGGTGGCCGGATCGCGGTAGTCGCCGCTGACATAGCGCAGCAGCGAGGCGAATTTGGCGAACACCTTCTCGTCGATCTTGCCGATGGCGTTGACGATGCCGTCGCGGGCGCGGGCCTGCAACTGCTTGATGTCCCAGGCGTCGAAGGCGACGCCGATCACCGGTTCGGTGAGCGTGCCCTTGGCGACCATCTGGTAAAGGGCCGGAAATATCTTCTTGTGGGCGAGGTCGCCGGTGGCGCCGAAGAGCACCAGCGTGTCGGACCGTTCCTGGCTCATGCGTGCGTCTCCCCAGACCGCGTCACTTGCCGGCCTTCGGCTTTTCGGCATGGCCGCCGAAGGCATAGCGCATGGCGGACAACAGCTTGTCGGCGAATTCGGATTCGCCTTGCGAGGAGAAGCGGTCGAACAGCGCCGAGGACAGCACCGGCGCCGGCACGCCGGTGTCGATCGCCGCCTTCAGCGTCCAGCGTCCTTCGCCCGAATCCGAAACCTGGCCGCCGAACTGCGCCAGGCCGGGGTCGCTCTTCAGCGCGCCGGCGGTGAGATCGAGCAGCCAGGAGCCGATGACGCTGCCATGCCGCCAGACCTCGGCCACCTGCGGAAGATCGATGTCGAACTGATAATATTGCGGGTTTTCCAGCGGGCTGGTCTCGGCGTCGGCCGTGCGTTGCCGCTTGCCGGCATTGGCCGACTTCAGGATGTTCATGCCTTCGGCATAGGCGGCCATGACGCCATACTCGATGCCGTTGTGCACCATCTTGACGAAGTGGCCGGCGCCGCTCGGCCCGCAATGCAGGTAGCCGAAGGGCGCGGTGCCGGCGGCCTTGTCGGGAGCCGGCGCGCCGGCATCGGCGCCGGGTGCCAGCGTGGCGAAGATCGAATCGAGGTGCTGCACCGCAACGTCGGGACCGCCGATCATCAGGCAGTAGCCGCGCTCGAGGCCCCAGACACCGCCACTGGTGCCGACATCGACAAGATGGATGCTCTTGGTGGCCAGTTTCGCCGCCTGGTCGACGGCGTCGTGATAGTAGGAATTGCCGCCGTCGATGACGATGTCGCCGGGCTCCATCAGGGCCGAGGCCTGATCGATGATTTTGCCGGTGATCGCCGCCGGCAGCATCAGCCAGACACAGCGCGGCTTGGCGAGCTTGCCGACGAATTCCGTCAGCGATGCCGCGCCAAGCGCACCGTCGCTCACCAGGGCCGCGACGCTTGCCGGGTTGATGTCGTAGACGACGCATTCATGGCCGTCGCGCATCAGGCGCCGCACCATGTTGGCGCCCATCCGGCCCAGTCCCATCATTCCGATCTGCATGGTTTCGTCCTGTTTCCTAGAGATTTTCTGGGTTTATCGAGGAAGGATCTAGCCGCTATCCCGCTCGCCTGATGTGACGGAGAAGTCGACATTCTCCCAATCGCCGGTTCCGGGCCAGAAAAAAGTGAAGATCAGCGTGCTTCCGCTGCGGAGGCTGGCGGTGGGAAGATCGGCAAGATGGATGCCGAAGGTATTGTCCGCCGTCTGGCTGTCATGGGCGGTTGCCCAATTGTCGCTGCTCCAGTGCACCGTGGCCGCGGCCAGCAATTCGATGCGCAGCGTCTTGCCCTCGGGCAGCGTGCGGATCTTGTTGTTGAAGCGCCAGGTCTTGAACGGCGATGTGGTCTTGCCCTCGATGTAGCGCTTCACGCCTTGCGGCGGCATGTCGAAGACAACGCCGTCGCGCAGCGAGCGCAGCAGCTTGATATGCTCGGAATGCGCCCAGACCAGCGGCATGGCGCTACCCGAGGGGCGGCCGCGCAGCAATTCGCGCTCGGGCAGGTTGGCGCCGTCCCAGACCTGTTCCGGCAGCAGGCCGCCGGGCTCGGCCGAACCTTCCAATGCCGCCAGAAGATTGGCTGCCTTATCCTTGCGCCCCGCCGCCAGTTCATAATGGGCGCGCTCGCCGGCGAGCAATGGCCACGGCCGGCCCTGGCCGGTGCCGTCGAAAGGGGCGCCGTCCTGGTGTTCGCCATAGCCGTCGCCATTGTAGCGATACCAGAGCGGGCCTTGCGGCAGCGCGCAGCGTAACTGCGCGTCGATCACCTTGACCGTATCGACGATGCGCGGGTCATCAGCCGACCTCAGGCCGAAGCGCACCAGCGCCAGCGCGTCCGGGCTGACAATTTCCTGCGGCGGGCGGTTCGCGTCGCCGGGCGGCCGGTTCTTGATCGGCACATAGCCGTCCTTCGGCGAGGCGGCCTCGGCGCTGTCGGGCGGCGCGATGCGGACATAATAGCCTTCGACGCCGGCCGCCTTGCCGATGGCCGTGTCGGTGGCGTAGGTCCAGCGTTCGACCTGGTCGTTCCAGCCATCCGATGTCTCGCGCAGATAGATCGCTTCGTCCTTCTTGCCGCAGGCATCGAGCAGGTCGGCCGCGGCAAGCAGGGCCGCGATCTCCACGGCCAGCGTGAACGGGCTGTAGCCGGCATCCTCTTCCCAGCGATCCTCGCCGGTGACCGGTCCATTGCGCACGACATAGGTCGCGGCGCGCTCGATCATCGGCAGGAAAGCGGCAAGCCTGGCGCGGGGCAGGTGTCCCACGCGATGCAGGGCATCGGTCAGAAGCAGCGGGAAGGCACATTCGTCCATCTGGATGCCGGGCCAATAGGCCGACCCGTCGAGCCAGGCATTTTGTGGCCAATGTCCGTCAGGCTGCTGGATGGAGCGCAGATACTCAAGGATCTGCAAGGCCGAGCCGGCATCGCCGGCGGCGAGAAAGCCGCCCGCCGTCTCGACCAGATCGCGCGGCCAGACCAGATGGTAGCCGCCGAGGTCGTCGTCACCCTTGTTGAAGCCCCAGGGGATGGACAGGCTGGCGACCGCCGCGCCCGGCATGGCGGTGGAGCGGTGCGTCGCCAGAACCGCGGTCGAGGCGCGATAGGTGTTGATGCCGGATGCCGCGTGCCGGTCCAGCGGCAGCAGTCCCGCCTGCCATTTGCGCCAATTCTGGACATAGGCCTTGGCCGTGGGCTCAAAGCCCCTCTTCAGGCTGGCGAAGGCATTTTCGGCGGCTTCTTCCGGTGTCGCGCCGAAACCCAGCGCCAGCACGGCTTTTGTCTTGGTCGGCGAAAAGCCGATCTCGCCGGTCAGTGCGACATTGCCGTCTTCTGCCCGCTGGCAAGCCGGATCAAGGATGCCGGTATGATTGAGTTGCCGCCAGCCGTCGGAAAAGCCGACATAGCCGGCTGAACGGTCCCGCCAAAGCAGCGACGAGGCCAGCGCCAGGCAAGAGCCGCGGCCCGAAGCGAACAGCACGGGCTTTCCCTTGTGGTCGCCGACCCAGGCGGTGTTGCCCATGCCGGCATTGACCAGATGCGGCGCCAGAAGCGCGTAGACGCGGTAATCGTCGGGCGCACCTTTAAGCGCCGCGAAGGTGATTTCCTGCAGCAGCACGGGCCGCGCCGGGTCGCAGAGGATGCGCTTCTCGATGCGGTAGGCGCCGTCGCCGGCCGTGTTGACCAGCCGGTAGGCGGGCACGCCGGCCTCGAAGGGCTCGATTTCATGCGCGGCATCGCGCTTCTCTTCCGAGAAATAGCCGCCGGGACCGGTGACGATCAGGCCGAGATCGCGCGTGCAGGCGCTGTCGAGCCGCGGATAGTAGACTTCGTTGAGGATGCCGTGGCTGATGGTGAACCAGATGTGGCCGGCCGGCGAAAGCGACGTCCCCACGCCGCTCTTGGCGCTCGACGTCCAGCGCGCCGGAATGCCCGGCGCGCCCGGGGGAACGATCGGCGTCACTGCCATCTCTGTTGGCCTCCTGTGCGCATGGCTTACCCATCCACCGACGCCGTTTCAATTGGCGCACCGCAAGTTGATCGGCAGGCTTTGCGGATTGCAGTTGACAGGCCGCTGTGCCATCTTCATTTGTCTGACAATCGATAAAAAACAGGAACGCAGGCGCGACTTTCCACCTAAAATCCGCACGACCAGCAACTCTTGGGAGGAGTATGAACATGAAGAAACTGTTAGCTCTGAGCGCTCTTGCCGCGATGCTCGCATCGGGCACGGCACTTGCCGACACCAGCGGCAAGAAGATCGCATTCTCGAACAATTACGCCGGCAATTCGTGGCGGCAGGCGATGCTCGACAGCTACGGCATCGTCACCAAGAAGGCGGTCGCCGACAAGATCGTCGGCGCGGCCGACATCTTCACCACCGCCGACAAGGAAGTGCCGACGCAGGCGGCACAGGTTCAGAACCTGATCCTGCAGGGCTATGACGCCATCGTCATCAACGCCGCCTCGCCGGACGCCCTCAACGGCGCCATCAAGCAGGCGTGCGACGCCGGCATCACGGTCGTCTCCTTCGATGGTACCGTGACCGAGCCCTGTGCCTACCGCGTCGTCGTCGACTTCAAGGACATGGGCAAGCAGGAAGTCGAGCAGATGGCCAAGTTCCAGCCCAAGGGTGGGAACCTTTTGGAAATCCGTGGCCTGGCCGGCACCTCGATCGACGATGCCATCCATGCCGGCATCCTCGAAGGCGTCGCCGCGCATCCCGAGTTCAAGATCGTCGGCTCGGTGACCGGCGACTGGGATCAGACGACGGCGCAGAAAGCCGTCGCGACCATCCTGCCCTCATTGCCCGAAATCGTCGGTATCGTCGACCAGGGTGGTGACGGCTATGGCGCCGCACAGGCTTTCGCCGCCGCCGGCAAGCCGCGCCCGACCATCATCATGGGCAACCGGCAGGACGAATTGAAGTGGTGGAAGGAACAGAAGGACAAGGACGGCTACAAGACCTGGTCGGCTTCGATCGCGCCCGGCGTGTCGTCGCTCGCCTTCTGGGTGGCGCAGCAGGTGCTCGATGGCCGCAAGGACATTCCGCACGACCTGCTGGTGCCGTATCTGGCCTTCACCCAGGACGACTTCGAGGCAGCCCTGCCGAAGATCAAGGAAGGCGGCGTCGCTACCCACGAATACACGCAGGAAGACGCCCTCGCGGCGATCAAGGCCAACATCAAGTGAATGTCGCGCTTGCGTTGCCCTTCGTACCATCGCGCGGATATATCTAGGCATGCCTGAAGGGAACGCTGACATCATCAGACTGAACGGCGCCGAAAAACATTTCGGCGCCGTTCGCGCGCTGGGCGGCGTGGACTTCCATGTCCGGCCCGGCGAATGCGTCGGCCTGGTCGGCCACAACGGCGCCGGCAAATCGACGCTGATGCACATGGTGGCGGGCACGCTCACGCCCGACAACGGCCAGATCGGCGTGCATGGCGGCATCGAGGACAACTACTCGGTGTCGCGGGCGCAAAAGCTCGGCATACGCTGCGTGTTCCAGGAACTGTCGCTGTGCCCCAATCTCAGCGTCGCCGAAAACACGCGCATCAACCACGCCTCGCTCTCGGGCCTCGGCTGGCGGCGCAAGGCGGCCGCGCTGATCACCGCCAAGCTTGACGAGATCTTTCCCGATCACCGCATTTCGGCCTGGGACATTGTCGGCGACCTGTCGATCGGCCGGCGCCAGATGGTCGAGGTGGCGCGCGCCTTCACGGTGACGCAGGACAGGCTCGACCTCGTCATCCTCGACGAGCCGACTTCGTCGCTCGACGCGCATACTGCGGGGCAACTTCTGGCCTTCGTGCGCCGCTTCATCGCCGGCGGCAAGAGCTGCATCCTGATCTCGCATGTTCTGGGCGAGGTGCTCAGGAATGCCGACCGCATCGTGGTGATGCGCGACGGCAAGGTGGTCGTCGCCGATGCGGCGAATGCCTTCGACCGCGACCGGTTGGTGACGGCCATGGGCGGGGCCGAAGCGCGCCAGAAGATCGCCGCCGAGATTGCCGCGGCCAAGCCGGCTGACGGTCCGTTGCGGGTGCGGGCGCGTCCCGCCGCGCAGAAGGACGGCGCCGACCTTGTCGCCCGCGCCGGCGAGATCATCGGCCTTGCCGGGCTGGCGGGACATGGCCAGACCGACCTGTTGCTGGCGATCTTCGCTGCTGCTTCCCGCGCCAGGACCGGCATCGAAGTGACCGCGCCGGTGGCGCTGGTCGCCGGCGACCGCCAGTCGGACGGCATTTTCCCGCAATGGTCGATCGCAGAAAACATCGGCATCCGCTCGCTGGCGCGCTTGCGCAACGGGCTGCTGATCTCGCCGCGGCGCGAGGCCGAGTTGGCCCAGTTCTGGCAGAAGAAGATCGGCATCCGCACGCCCGACATGAACAACAACATCTTCTCGCTGTCGGGCGGCAACCAGCAGAAGGCGCTGTTTGCCCGCGCGCTCGGCTCGGATGCCCAGATCGTGCTGATGGACGATCCGATGCGCGGCGTCGATATCGGCACCAAACTGGAAGTCTACGACCTCGTGCGCGAGGAGGCTGGCCGCGGCCGCACGTTCCTCTGGTACACCACGGAAACCGAGGAACTCGACAATTGCGACCATGTCTATGTTTTCAAGAACGGCCGCATCGTCGCCAATCTGGGTCGCGACGAATTGACCGAAGAGAAGATCATCCAGTCCTCGTTCGGCGATGCGGCTTGAGATGACCGCCGCCAGCCTCGACGCCACTGCCAGGAGTTCGGCCGAGCGTGGCGCGCTGGCTCGTGCCCGCCTGCTGCGCGGGCTGCTGCCGGCGCTGTCGCTGGCATTGGTGCTGCTCGCCATCGCCTGGCTCAACCCGCGCGCCATCAGCTATTTCGGCTTCAGCCTGATGCTGAACCTGGCGATCCCGATCGCGCTGGCGACGATCGCGCAGATGTTCGTCATTTCAGGCAATGAGCTCGATCTGTCGATCGGCACCTTCGTCGGTTTCGTCGGCTGCGTCACCGCGACCTGGCTGAAGGACGCGCCGCTCATCGGCGTCGCCATCCTGCTTGGCTCGATCGGCGTCTATGCGCTGCTCGGCGCGCTGATCCACCTGCGCAATCTGCCGTCGATCGTGGTGACGCTCGGCATGAGTTTCGTCTGGCAGGGGCTCGCCATCCTCGTCCTGCCCAAGCCCGGCGGCAAGGCGCCGGACTGGCTGCTGGCGATCATGTCGTTCAAGCCGCCCTTCGTGCCGTTCCCGATCATCGCGGCGCTGCTGATCGGCCTCGTCGTCCATTTCGGCCTGATGCGCACCTCCTATGGCGTGATCCTGCGCGGCTCCGGCGGCAATGCGGCCGCGCTCAAGCGCGCCGGCTGGTCGCTGCTCAGGACCAAGATCGTGCTGTTCGCGCTGGCCGGCCTGTTCGGCGTGCTGTCGGGCATGGCGCTGATCGGCATCACCACCTCGGCAGATGCCAATATCGGCAATGGCTATACGCTGCTGTCGATCGCCGGCGTCATCCTCGGCGGCGGCGAATTCGTCGGCGGCCGGGTGTCGCCGATTGGCGCGGTGATCGGCGCGCTGACACTGGCGCTGGCCGCCTCGCCGCTGCTCACCTTCATGCACATTCCGCCGGACTGGCAGGTGGCCGCCAACGGCGCCATCCTGATCATCGTGCTGGCGGCGCGGGTGCTGATCAGCCGCAGGGAGAGGTAAGCGATGGTCCTGGTTAGATCGCTGGCCGGCAAACCCTGGGTATGGTCGTTCCTCGGCGCGCTGGTCGTGTGGCTGGCGACGATCGCCTTCACCGGCGGCTACGGCGCCGGCGGCATGGTCACGGCGGCGTTGTCGCTCGCGGTGTTCACCGTCATCGTCGGTGTCGGCCAGATGTTCGTCATCACGCTTGGGCCCGGCAATGTCGACCTGTCGCTGCCGGCCAACATCGGGCTCGCCAGCGCGGTCGCCATGAAAGTGATGGCCGGCAGCGATTCCATGATCGTGGCAGGCCTGCTGGCGGCGCTCGCCTGCGGCGCGGCGATCGGCGCGGTCAACTATCTGCTGATCTGGGCGCTGCGCATTCCGCCGATCATCGCCACCTTGTCGGCGAGCTTCATCATCCAGTCGATCGACATCAGCTATGGGCGTGGGCTGCAGATCAAGCCGCCGCCCGGCTTCGCCGATTTCACCAACTGGCAGATCCTGGGCATTCCCGTGCTGGCGGTGCTGACCGTGCTGTTCACCATCGGCGCGGCCATCGCCCTGCAGCGGATGATCTATGGCCGCTCGGTGCTGGCGATCGGCCAGAATATCCGCGCCGCGTGGCTCGCCGGCGTCAATGTCGGGCGCATCCGCTTCCTCACCTATACGCTGTCGGGCGCGCTCGGCGGCATCGACGGTGCGCTGCTCGCCGGCTATTTCCGCGGCGCCAATGTCGATATCGGCAATGAATATCTGCTCGCCTCGATCGCCGTCGTCGTCATCGGCGGCACGTCGGTGGCCGGCGGCAAGGCCAATGTTCCCGGCGTGTGGGGCGCGGCGCTGTTTCTGGTGCTGCTGCTCACCATGCTCAACACATTCGGGGTCAGCGCCGGCGTTCGCCTGCTGCTGACGGGGCTGATCATCGTCGGGGTGATTACGGCGGCAGGCGGGGAAAAGGCGGTGCGGTGATCGCCGTTCCCGAGCGTCTGGCCGACCGCAACCTCCTGGGGCAGCCCGTCACGCCGCCAAACGTTGGGCCAGCCCAACGGCGGGTTCCCATTCGCGGCGCGGCCTAGTAAACCCTTCCGCGATCTCAGTCGGTCCCGGGAGGGCTCTGCTTGTCCAATTCTGTCAGCGTCGTGAACGAGAATGGCGTCGCCATCGTCACCATCGACAATCCGCCGGTCAATGCGCTGAGTTTCCATGTCCGCGAGCCGCTGATGCAGGCGCTTGTCGACTTGCGCGATGACGCTTCGGTCTCGGCCATCGTGATTGCCTGCGCCGGGCGGACTTTTGTCGCCGGCGCCGACATCACCGAATTCGGCAAGCCGGTGCAGCAGCCTGATCTGCGCGCCATCGTTGCGATGCTGGAAACCATCGCCAAACCGACGGTCGCCGCCATCCACGGCACCGCGCTCGGCGGCGGGCTGGAACTGGCGCTCGGCTGTCATTTCCGCGTTGCCGATGCCGGCGCCAGGCTCGGCCTGCCCGAGGTGAAGCTCGGCTTGCTGCCGGGCGGTGGCGGCACGGTGCGGCTGCCGCGTGTTGTCGGCGCGGCGAAGGCGCTGAAGATGATCGTTTCCGGCACGCCGATCGGCGCGAATGAGGCGCATGAAGCCGGTCTCGTTGACGCTGTCTTCGAGGGTGATCTGGTCACGCATGCCGTGAACTTCGCCCGGGAAATCGCCCGCAAGGGTGGTCCGTTCACGCCGGTGCGCGATCGCAATGACGGGCTTGGGGAAACCGATCTGGCGGCTTTCGACGCCGAGGCGGCGGACCTCGCCAGGAAAGCGCGCGGGCTGGAAGCACCGGTCGCCTGCGCGCAAGCCGTGCGCAACGCCCTCACGCTGCCTTTCGACGAGGCGCTGGCGGCGGAGCGCGCGCTGTTCGCGAAACTGGTCGCCAGCGATCAGTCGCGGGCGCAACGGCACCTGTTCTTCGCCGAACGCGAGGCGGCAAAGCTTCCCGGCAAGGACACGCCCAAGCGCAGGACCGCCCGCGTCGGCGTCATCGGCGCCGGCACCATGGGCGGCGGCATCGCCATGGCCTTCGCCAATGGCGGTTTTTCGGTCACCTTGCTGGAAACCAGCGCGGAACCGCTGCAGCGCGGGCTGGGCATGATCGAGAAGAACTATGCCGTCTCCGTTTCGCGCGGTTCCCTGACCGAAGACGCCAAGCGTCAGCGGCTCGCCCAGTTCGAGGGCTCGACCGACTATGCCGATCTTGCCGATTGCGACCTGATCATCGAGGCGGTGTTCGAGGACATGGCGGTGAAAAAGCAGGTTTTCGGCAAGCTGGATGCTATCGCCAAGCCGGGCGCCATCCTCGCCACCAACACCTCCTATCTCGACATCAATGAAATCGCCGGCTCGATCTCGCGGCCGCAGGATGTGCTCGGCCTGCATTTCTTCTCGCCGGCCAATGTCATGAAGCTCCTGGAGATCGTGCGGGCCGACAGGACCGCGCCGGATGCGCTGGCGACGGTGGTCGATCTCGCGCGGCGGATCGGCAAGGTGGCGGTCGTCGTCGGCGTCTGTCACGGCTTCGTCGGCAACCGCATGCTGGCCGCGCGCGGCTCTGAATCGGAAGCGCTGCTGCTCGAGGGCGCGACACCCAGCCAGATCGACAAGGTCTTCACCGATTTCGGCTGGCCGATGGGGCCGTTCCAGATGGGCGATCTCGCCGGCCTCGACATTGGCTGGCGCAACCGCAAGGCGCGCGGCCTGACGGCCGTCATCGCCGACACGCTGTGCGAACTGGGGCGTTTCGGCCAGAAGACCGGTCGGGGTTTCTATCTCTATGAAGCCGGCGCAAGGGCGGGCCTCCCAGATCCGGAGGTCGAGGCGCTGATCCGCGACAAGGCTGCTGAAAAGGGCGTTGCGCCGCGCGCGATCAGCGCGGAAGAAATCATCGAGCGCACACTCTATCCCCTGGTCAATGAGGGAGCGAAAATCCTCGAAGAGAAGATCGCGGTCCGTGCCTCCGACATCGATGTCGTCTGGGCCAATGGCTACGGTTTTCCCATCGGCAAGGGTGGCCCGATGTTCTGGGCCGGTCTCGAAGGGCCGGCAAAGATCGTCGAACGGCTCGACCAGTGGCACCAGCGGACCGGCAAGGACGTGTTCAAGCCGGCCCCGCTGCTGAAGCGGATGGCCGAGACCGGCTCCTGGAAGGCCGAGGCGTAAACCTTGTCGAGCCGCGCGGTGTTGCCGCGCGCCATTCCCTCACACGTGCTTGCGGCCCCCGGTCTCGCGGAACCAGCTGTCGGGGTAGGGATACCACCAGTCCTGGATCGCCGGTCTGTGGTCGATGATGACCATCTTGGAACGACGGAAGGCATCGAGCCCCTGCCGTCCCAGTTCGCGGCCGAGGCCTGACGCCTTCCAGCCGCCGAAGGGCAGGGCGTCATTGTCGATCAGCGGGTTGTTGACCCAGACCATGCCGGCCTCGAGCCGTTCGGCCGCTTCATGCGCTTCGGCGAGGTCGGTGGTGAACACCGAGGCGCCGAGCCCGAACGGGCTGTCATTGGCAAGCCGGATCGCCTCGTCGAAATCCTTCACCCGGCAGATGGCCGCGACCGGCCCAAAACACTCTTCGCGCACGATCGCCATGCCCGGGGTGACGCCGGTCAGGATCGTCGGTTCGTAGAACCAGCCGGTGTCGTGCGACGGCGGGATGCGCCCGCCGGTGACGGCCTTGGCGCCATGGGCAATGGCGTCATCGACAAGACGCATGACCTTGGCTCGAGCCGCTTCGCTGACCAGGGGGCCGATCTCGGTCTTGTCCATGCCGTTGCCGATGCGCAGCGCGCGTGTCCTTTCGGCAAACAACTCGACGAAGCGGTCATGCACGGCATCGACGACGAAGAAGCGCTCGGCCGAAGTGCAGACCTGGCCTGTGAGATGGAAGGCGGCGGTGACGCTGCCGGCCGCGGCGACCTCCAGCGGCGCGTGTTCGCTGATGATCAGCGGGTCGCTGCCGCCGGCCTCGATGACGCAAGGCTTCATGCGCTCGGCGCAGGCGACGGCCACCGCCTTGCCGGCGGCGACCGAGCCGGTGAAGGCAACCGCATGGGTGCGGTCGGATGTGATCAGCGCCTGGGCGGTCGCGGCTCCGCCGGGCAGGCAGGAGACCAAGCCCGCCGGCAGCGAGCCGAACACGGCCATGTAGTCCAGGGTCGACAGCGTCGTCGCCTCGGCCGGCTTGACGATGCAGGCATTGCCCGCGGCAAGCGAAGCGGCCACCGTCCAGCACATCAACAGGATCGGAAAATTGTAGGGCATGATGTGGACGGAGACGCCATAGGGCTCGTAGCGCGCATATTGGAACGAACCGGCCTGCGTCGTGCCGGCGATCTTGCCGGCGTCGTCGCGCGCCATCTCGGCATAGTAGCGGAAGATCGGCGCGCAATTGGCGATCTCGCCGATGGCTTCCGGATAGGGCTTGCCCATCTCGCGTACCATCAGCTCGGCGCAGCGCGTGAAATCGGCAGCCTCGATGGTATTGGCTACGGCATGCAGGTGCTTCGCCCGGCTCTTGGCATCGAGCCTTTTCCAGGCGGCCTGCGCCCCGGTCGCGGCGGCGAGCACGGCATCGATTTCGCCGTCGCTGGCCGCGGCGATGGCGCCGACCGTTTCCAGCGTGGCCGGATCGATCACCGGTTTGTTTGCACCGGCCATCGGCCGGTAGTCCGGATTGACGAAGAAGGTCGGCCGGTCAGGGGAGAAGTGCATGAACATCCTCTCAGATCCGCTCAGCGGATCATGTAGACCTTCTTGATGGTCTCGTGGACGGTGCAGACGCCCTTCCAGTCCTGTGGAAAGAAGGCCGCCGTGTCCGGCTCGATTTCGATCACCTCGCCCGATTCGTGCACATAGGTGCAGCGGCCTTCGAGGAAATGGCAGAACTCGTCTCGGGTGACGTGGCAGTGCCATTTGCCCGGCGTGCAGACCCACAGGCCGCATTCGGAGCGGCCTTCCGGCCCCTTGTGGAGCAGCTTGCCCGAGGTGTGGGACTGGCCCTCGATCATCGTCGGGATGACGCCCCAGTCGACGAGGTCGGTGATGGCGAGCGGCGATTGCATGATGGGCGTGGTCATATGGATTTCCTTGGAAAGATGCTCACCGGCACATGAAGGCCTTGGTCAGCGTTTGCGTGATGACGGAAATGCCGGTCCAGCCGGCGGGAAAGAAAACCAGCGTGCCGGCCTCGACCGGAATCTGTTCGCCGTTCGCATGGACATAGCTGCCGTGACCCGACAGGAAATGACAGAACTCGTCGGCGGCGAAGGTGACCTTGCGGGTGCCCGGCGTGCACGACCACAGGCCGCATTCGCTCGATCCGTCCGGATTCTGCGACAGGATCTTGCCGGAGGCGCGCGGCGCGCCGGCAAGCGTGTTGCTGCCCGCGCCCCAGTCCTCCAGTTCCACGCTCGAGGCCTGTGGCCAGTGCGGTGTCGACATGTCTTGCTCCCTGTGTCGCGATGTCAGGCCAGCATGTAGACGTTGCGCATGGTCTCGTGCACCGTGCATTCGCCCGTCCAGCCGGCGGGGAACATGACCACGGTCCCGGCCGACACTTCTATCACTTCGCCGGCATCCGAGCGGTAGCTCGCACGGCCGGCGACGAAATGGCACAATTCATCGCGCGGGATCGAGAGTCGCCAGCGGCCCGGCGTGCAGACCCAGATGCCCGATTCCGGCCGGTTGTTCGGGCCCTTGTGCACCAGCCTGCCGGTGGAGTGCGACGCGCCGTCCAATGCGTCCGGCTGGGCGCCCCAGTCGACGAGATCGGTGCGGGTGGATGCCTGGCGAAGGTGCGGAGCGGAGGAGGTCATGGACGTGCCCCACGATCATGGCGCGGAACACCGATCCGTTGCCACTCTACGAGGCCCCCCTCTGTCCTGCCGGACATCTCCCCCTCGAGGGGGGAGATCGGCAGCTTTGGCTTCGGCTCTCCTTTTTCACCGCTGAAAATTGGCGAAGGCAGCAACGAGATCCGATCTCCCCCCTTGAGGGGGAGATGGCCGGCAGGCCAGAGGGGGGTGCCTTGGCTCGGCATTTCAATCTCATTCACAGCAACGCCTCCAGCAAGCCGGCAGCCTTCTCCGGCCCGTTCTGCGCGTGCATCTGTGCCGATGTCTTCGCCAGCCTGGCCTTCATCCGGGGATCGGTCAGGCAGGCCTCGATCTTCTCGACCAGCTCGGCGTCGCTCCAGTCGTAGCGCGGCATGCCGAAGCCATGGCCGGTTTCCTCGACGCGGGTGGCGTTGTCGTGACCGTCCCAGACATAGGGCATGATGATCGCCGGCTTGCCGAAATAGAGGCACTCGGTGAACGAGTTGTTGCCGCCATGGTGGATGACGGCATCGACCTGCGGGATCACCGAAGGTTGCGGGAACCAGCTCTCGACGATGACGTTGCCGGCCACGTCCGTATACTGATCCTTGTAGCCGCCGACATTGACCAGCGCCCGGTAGCGGGTCTTGCCCAGCGTGGCGATGATGCGCCTCAAGAGCTCGACATCGCCGGCGCCGAGGCTGCCGAAGGAGACATAGAGCAGCGGGCCGTCATTGTTTTTCGCGAAGGTCGGCACGGTGTAAGGCTTTTCCTGCCGCACGCAGCCTTCGAGATACTGGAATTTCGCCGGGTCGAGCGCATGGCGGCGCTTGAATTTCGCCGCTTCGGGATAGAGCAGCAAATTGAGATAGGGCGAGGCCTCGAAGAACTGGCCGATCGGGTAAGGCGCCTCGTTGTTGGCCTTCAGGAAGGCGTTGAAGTCGTCGTGGATCGGCTTGATCACCGTGTTGAAGTGGTCGCGGTAGCGCTGGTGCCCGGCATGGTCGTTCTCGCCGCAGCCTGAGAGGTGCGGCGGGATGTCCTCGTCCTCGATCTCGTTTTCCGAGCAGGAGATGACGCGCACCCATGGCTTGCCGAACTGTTTTATGGCCGGAAACAGGATGACGTTGTCGACGCAGATGACGTCGGGCTTGATGGCGGCCAGCACGCCCGGCAGATCCTTCTGCGCCCATTTGGCGCTGTCGACGATCGCCGTCCAGCAATCCTTGACGTAATTGTCGACCTGGTCGTAGGGCGATTTGCGGAAATTCGGGATGTGGCCGTTGATGAAATCCTCCCAGAATTTCGCCATCTGCTCGGGCGGCATCGGCTCGGACAGGTTCACCGGATGCGCCTCGAAACCGTAGCCCCGATAAACCTCGACGAAGCCGGGGTCAGACAGGAACACCGCCTTGTGGCCACGCGCCTCGACGGCCTGGGCGATGCCGACGGAATTGAGCGCCGGGCCGTAGGCGGCTTCCGGGAAAAAGGCGATCGTCTTCTGCGCCATCAAGCTTCTCCTATTCTGCGAAAATTCTGACATCGGCGGCATCCCAGCCGAGTTCGACCCGGTCGCCCGACGACACCTGTCGGCGGTCGGCTGCATCCGCAGTGACGCGCACCAGGAACGGCTTGGGCGACAGCGGTGTGCGGATATGCAGCTGCAGATCGAGGCCGTGATAGGCCAGCGCCTCGACCGTGCCGATGGTGCGGTTGGCGGTCTCGCTCGACGGAAACAACCGGATGCGTTCCGGCCGCACCGAAGCTACGGCCGAAGCACCTGGCGTGAGTGTTGCGGGGACCTTACCGGCAATGCGCGCGCCATTCGTGGCCACCACGCCATCGGCTGACGCCTTGCCCGGGATGAAATTCATCACGCCGATGAAGTCGGCCACGAAACGGTCGGCCGGATGCTCGTAGACCGTGTGCGGCGTGTCGCATTGCAGCAGCCTGCCATCCTTGAGCACCGCCATGCGATCGGCCATGACGAGCGATTCTTCCTGGTCGTGGGTGACGACGACGAAGGTGATGCCGACCTCGTGCTGCAGGCGTTTCAATTCCAGCTGCATGGCGCCGCGCAGTTTCTTGTCGAGCGCGCCGAGCGGCTCGTCGAGCAGCAGCAGGCGTGGCCGCTTGACCAGGGCGCGGGCCAGCGCGACGCGCTGTTTCTGGCCGCCCGACAATTGCTCCGGCTTGCGATCGGCGAAGGGGACGAGCTCGGTGGTCGCCAGGATGGCGTCGACGCGGGAACGGATTTCTTTAGCCGGCAAGCGCTCCATCTCCAGCCCATAGGAGACGTTGGCGCGCACGCTCATATGCGGGAACAGCGCGTAGGACTGGAACATCAGGTTGACCGGCCGCTTGTTGGGCGGGGTCCTGGCGATGTCCTTGCCGTCGAGCAGGATGCGGCCGCCGCTCGGGGTCTCGAAACCGGCCAGCATGCGCAAGAGCGTGGTCTTGCCGCAGCCGGAGGGCCCAAGCAACGCGAAGAACTCGTTCTCCCGGATATCGAGCGAGATGCCGTCGACGGCGGTGACCCGGCCGAAATTCTTCGACACGTGGTCGATGGCCAACAGCGTGCGCGGTTCGCTCATTGGCCGATCATTCCCCGGTTAAGCCGCTGCGACAGGGTCAGCGCGGTGATGCTTACGGCCATGACGATGGTCGCCAGCGCGTTGATCTCAGGCGTGATGCCGAAGCGGATCATGGCGTAGATCTGCATCGGCAGCGTGGTCGAGGCACGGCCGGCGCCAGCGGTGAAGAAGGCGATGATGAACTCGTCGACCGACAGCGTGAAGGCGAGCAGCGCTCCGGCGATTACGGCAGGCGCGATGACCGGCAAGGTCACGCGCCGAAAGGTGGTGAGCGCGGAGGCGCCGAGATCGGCGGAGGCCTCGACGATCGACCAGTCGAAGCTCTTCAGCCTTGCGCGCACCACCGAGCAGACGAAGGCGAGGTTGAACACGACATGGGCGAGGATGATGGTGTGCAGGCCCATGGTCAGGTTGAGTATGGAGAAGAAGGAGAGCAGAGCGATCGCCAGCACGATGTCGGGAATGATCATCGGCGCGAAGATCAGGGCTTCCAGCCCCTTGCCATATTGCCGGCGCATCTCGACGCCGATCGCCAGCAGCGTGCCGAGCACGGTGGCGATGGCGGTCGAGACCAGCGCCACGATCAGCGTGTTGAGCGCGGCGGACAGGATCGCGGAATTGTTGGCCAGCGAGGCATACCATTTCAGCGAGAAGCCAGACCATGCCGTCGGCAGTCCGCTTTCGTTGAGGGAGAGCGCCACCAGCACGGCGATCGGGATGTAGAGGAAGGCGAAGACCAGGCTCAGCACGAGCCAGAGCGTGCGGCGCGTCGCAGGGGAGCGCTCAGCCATCCGCGCCTCCCCCGGCCTGCGTTGTCCGCCCCGAGGCGCGGTCGGCGGCGAGCGCCTGCGCCATCAGGACCAGCAGCATGATGGCGATCAGCGCCATCGCCAAGGCGGCGCCGAAGGGCCAGTCATTGGCGGTGAGGAACTGGTCGTAGACGAGATTGCCGATCATCTGGAAGCGGCCGCCGCCGAGCAGCGCCGGGGTGACGAAATTGCCGATCGACAACACGAAGACGAAGACGGCGCCAGCGGCGATGCCGGGCACTGTCAGCGGCAGGATGACGCGGCGGAATGTGGTGGCGGCCGAGGCGCCGAGATCGCGCGAGGCTTCGGCGAGTTCGGGGTTGAGCCGCGACAGCGGCGCGTAGCAGGCGAGGATGACGAAGGGCAGATAGTTGTAGACGAGGCCGGCGATGACCGCGCCTTCGGTATAGAGCATTGACGGCGGTTCGCCGGCATAGCCGAACAAGCGCAGGAGCTGCGTGATCAGGCCTTCGCGGTTGAGCAGCACGATCCAGGCATAGGTGCGGATCAAATAGTTCGACCAGAACGGCAGCACGGCAAAGAACAGGAACACAGGCTGCCAGCGGCGCGGGGCAGCGGAGATGGCGTAGGCGGCGGCATAGCCGATCACCACCGCGATCAGCGTGGCGGTGCCGGCGATGCGCGCGGATTTCAGGAAGATGCCGGCATAGAGCGGGTCGAAGACCAGCCCGAAATTCTCCAGCGTGAAGGTGTAGTCGATGCCGCCATAAATGCCGCGGCGGAAGAAGGCGAGCGCCAGCACCAGCGCGCACGGCACCACCATCAGCGCGGTCAGCCAGACAAGCGCCGGGGCCATCAGCAGGGAGGAGCGAGAGGGGACGCACCTCACGAAGTACCCACCGCTGCCCTGTCGGGCATCTCCTCCTCAAGGGGGGAGATTAGCAGCTCTAGCCCCTCGCTTATCTTCAAATATGGAAGATTGGCGAAAGCGACGCCACAGCCAATCTCCCCCCTTGCGGGGGAGACGGCCGGAAGGCCAGAGGGGGGCGACGCGTAACGCAAGCTTGCTTCCAACATGCTGCCGGAATGCCGCCTACTGCGCGGCCTTGATCTCGCTGACGATCTTGGAATAGTCGCGCTGGGCTTGACCGACGTCACGCAGCTGCTCGAACTTGACGAGATCGGCCACCGGCATCGCCATGTTGGGGAATTTGGCCAGGAAATCGGCCGGCAGGCTTTCCATCGCCGGCTTGTTCGGCACCTTGTAGTCGATGTTCTGTGCCGCCCAGGCGTGGTTCTTGGCGTCGAGCATGAAGTTGATGAACTTGAAGGCGTCGTCCTTGTGCTCGGAGGCCTTCATCACCACCATCGTGTCGACCCAGAGGTCCGAACCTTCCTTCGGAATGACGTATTTGATCTCCGGCTTCTCGGCGATGCCGTAATTGCACCAGCCGTCCCAGGCCTGCACCATTAGCGCCTCGCCCGAAACCAGCTTGGAATAGAAGGTGGTGTCGTCATAGGCGAGCAAGGTCTTCTTGGCCGAGATCAAGAGGTCCTTGACCTCGGCCATCTTGGCCGGATCGGTCTCGTTGACGGAAAAGCCCTTGTCGAGCTGCCCGGCCGCCAGCAGCCAGCGATCGGTCGCCAGCATGGTCGTCTTGCCCTTCAGCGCGTCTGAAGGCGCGAGCAGGTCGCTCCAGCTGGTGGGCGCCGTCTTGACCAGGTCCGAGCGGTAGCACAGGCCGGTCGTGCCCCAGGTGTAGGGCACGGAGAACGAGTTGCCGACATCGTGCGGCAGCTTGGTCGCTTCCGGATAGAGGTTGGCGAGATTGGGGATCTTGGCGTGGTCCATCGGCTCGGTCAGGCCGAGCTTGTTCAGCACCTCGGCGAAGGGCGAGGAGACGAAGACCACGTCATAGCCCTTGCCGCCGGCGGCGATCAGCTTGCCCATGATCTCTTCATTGGTGGCGTGCACCACCACTTCGCCGGAGACGCCGGTGGCGGTCTTGAAGGCGGCCATGGCGTCGGGCGCCATGTAGCCGTCCCAGTTGGAGATGACGAGGTCGGCGGCGATTGCCGGCGCCGACAGCGCCATGGCAAGGCCGAGAGCGATTGAAGAGACCTTGAGCGCACGGCGCCGCGGGCTGGTAGCGGTCATGGCAGACTCCCATTCCGGTTGATCGTCGAATTCTGTGCTGGACCGGGTGCGACCCATGCCGCTGCTTTCGATCCTGTTCCCTCGGTCTTTTTTATCGCCGATTATCCTGACAGTACTATTGCGGAAAAAAGTACGTCAATCCATAATTTGCCAAGCGACCGAGGAATCTGGCCGATTGCGCTTGTGCCGGCGATCAGCCAAACCAATGCGGTCATTTCCGTCCGCCGAGACAAGTCATGCAAGCCGCAGCCCGACGACCTCGCACCAACCATCTCGACCTGGCGCAGCGCATCCTGGATGTGGCGCGCCAGCGCGGCTTCGAGCCCGGCGCGCGCCTGCCCGAACAGCAGATCGCCTCGCTGTGCAATGTCTCGCGTACGCCGGTGCGGGCGGCACTCAGCCTGCTCGCGGAACGAGGCGTCGTGCGCTGGGAGGCCGATACCGGCTACCACCTGGCCGTCGACCTCGCCGCCCAGCCGGCGATTGCCGCCGAGCTTCCGAGCGCGGAGGAGGATGAGCTGGCCGAGGCGATCCTGCGCGATCGCTCGGCGCGGCGGCTGGACCAGACGGTGACCGCCGCCGCGCTGATGCGACGCTACAGTGCTGATCGCAAGACGGTACTAAAAGCGCTTAATAAACTGACAGAGGAGAACCTGCTGGACCGCGCGCCCGGCCAATCCTGGCTTTTCCGGCGCACGCCCGACGATCCCGAGGCGCAAGGCGAAAGCTATGAGTTCCGCTTGCTGCTCGAGCCGGCGGCGATCCTGACGCCGGGCTTCCGGCTGGACGGCGCGCGGGCGGCGGCGTTGCGCCAGGGCATGGACGCCCTGTCGGCACTGCCGGATGCCGCCTTCGACACGCGTGAGTTCCAGCGGCTGGACATGGATTTCCACGGCATGATCGCCGACGGCTGTGCCAACCGCTTCATTGCCGACGCGCTGGCCGATCATCTGCGCCTGCGCCGGCTGCCGGGCATCTATGCCGGGGTCAACGTCTTCCGGCTGCGGCAATCCTTGCTGGAACACCTGAACATACTCGACCATCTCGAAAGCCGGCAGTATGAGGTGGCTGCCGATCTGCTTCGCATCCACCTGCGGCTCTCCCGCAACCAGCGACCGCAAGCAGCCAGCCGCGGGGCGCCCGCCCTGTTCGGCATGATCAGCCGGCCGGAATGAAGAGGATTAATTGACGCGTAAAGCCAGCCCGACCATCGCGCTGTTTCCCGAAGCAAGCTTCGGCGCCGCGTTGAATTGCGTCGGCATCGCGCAGGCCCTGCGGGCGCGGGGCGCCCGGCCCGTCTTCATCTGCCATGCCGGTTTCTCCGGCGTCTTTGCCGACTATGGTTTCCAGGAATACCAGCTGCCGACCGACGAGCCGCTGAGCGACAGCGAGCGCCAGAGCTACTGGCAGGCCTTCGTGCGCCGGCACCTGCCGCATTTTAGGCTCAGCCCGATCGACCAGCTCGAAACCTATGTCGCGCCGACCTGGCAAGCGATCGTCGACACGGCGGTCAATGCCGAAGCGCCGCTGCGCCAATTGCTGGCGCGGCTGAAGCCGGACGCGGTGGTGCTCGACAATGTCATCATGTTCCCGGCGATCGCCGCCGCCGACTGCCCCTGGGTGCGTGTCGTCTCCTGCGCCGAGACCGAACTCCCGGACGCCGAGGTGCCGCCTTACCTTTCCGGCATGGCTGCCGATGACCCGCAACGCGCGGCGTTCGAGGCGCGCTATCTCTCGGCCTCGGCGCCGGCGCATGACCGTTTCAACCGCTTTCGCGTGGATGCCGGCCTGGCGCCATTGCCGAAGGGCCTATTCCTGGAAAGCTCGCCCGACCTCAACCTGCTGCTGACGCCGACGATCGTGCGGCGCGAGCGGGCCGAACCGCTCGATCCCGCCCGCTTCGTCTATCTCGAAGGCTGCGTGCGCTCGGAAGGGCCGTTCGAGGTGCCGGTGTTTCCGCGCAATGGCGGGCCGCTGGTCTATGTCAGCTTCGGCAGTTTAGGGGCCATGGATGTCGGGCTGATCGAACGCATGCTTGCCGTGTTCGACAGGCTGCCGGCGCGCTTCATCGTCAATGTCGGCGGCCTGCGCGACGCCTATCGCGCGGTGCCGGACAATGTCTATCTCGACGCCTGGTTTCCGCAGCCTTCGGTGGTGGCGAAGTCGGACCTGTTCATCCATCACGGCGGCAACAACAGCTTCTGCGAGGCGCTGCGCTTCGGCGTTCCGTCGCTGATCATGCCCTATTGCTGGGACGGACACGACAATGCGCGCCGCGCCGGCGAGACCGGCACCGGCGACCATATCGGCCGGGATGCCTGGACCGAAGGAGTATTGGAGAGAGCCATTCTCGGCCTGCTGGCCGACGACGCCATGCGCGCCCGCCTGAGGGACAACGCAGCCCAAATGGCGCTGCAACCCGGAACGGACGTGGCCGCGCAAGCCATACTCTCTCTGATACGGACTTGAACGACATGCTTGATAAGAACACGAATACCGCGACCAACGATCCCAGGGCCTGGCTGGAACAGCACGGCATCAACGAGGTCGAATGCCTGGTGCCCGACATGAACGGCGTGCTGCGCGGCAAGGCGCTGCCGACGGCCAAATTCCTCAAGGCGCTGGAAGACCGGGCGCTGTATCTGCCGAGCAGCGCTTTTCTCGTCAGCATCGACGGCCGCTATTCCGGCTCGATCGACGAGGGCTTTGCCTATTCGGATCCGGACATGCGCATGGTGCCTGACGTCTCGACGCTGTGCCTTGCGCCGGGCGCCGGGGCGGGGAAGGCCTATGTCTTTGCCGACGCCTTCCACATGGACGGCAGGCCATGGATGGCCTCGCCGCGGCATGTGCTGCGCGCCGTGCTCGATCTCTACCGCCAGCGCGGCTGGCGGGCGGTGGTGGCGCCGGAGGTCGAATTCTATCTGACCGCGCCCAACCCCGATCCCGACAGGCCGCTGACCGCGCCGGTCGGGGCCAATGGCCGTGCCGAGGGTGTGCAGCATCCCTATGACATGGCGGCGCTGGAAGAATTCGAGCCGGTGATCCGGCGCATCTACGACTATGCCGCGGCGGCCTGGCTGCCGCTCGATACGCTGATCCATGAATCGGGCACGGCGCAGCTGGAGATCAACCTCCTGCATGGCGACGCGCTGCCGTTGGCCGACAAGGTGCTTTTGTTCAAGCGGCTGACGCGCCAGGCCGCGCAGCAATGCGGCATGCATGCCACCTTCATGGCCAAGCCGATCGCGGCCCAGGCGGGCAGCTCGATGCATCTGCACATGTCCGTTGTCGATGAGGCGGGCAATGCGCTGTTTGCCGGCGACGATGATGCCGACACCGAGATGTTCGGCCATTTCATCGGCGGCCTGCAGACATATGTGCCGGAGATCATGCCGCTGTTCGCTCCCAACGTGAATTCGTTCCGCCGCATAAGGCCGAACCACAGCGCGCCGGCCAACATCGAATGGTCGCATGACAACCGCTCTTGCGGCCTGCGCGTGCCGGCTGGTGGCCGCTCGGCGCGGCGGGTGGAGAACCGTTTGCCGGGCGCCGATTCCAATCCCTATCTGGCGATCGCCGGTTCGCTGCTCGCCGGCTATCTCGGCGTCGAGCAGAAACTGGCGCGTTCGGCCGAAGCCACGGGCAATGCCTACAAGATCAAGAGCACGCTGCCGAAGACCATGGAGGAGGCGCTCGACCGCTTCACCGCCTGTGAGCCGGTGCGCAAACTGCTCGGCGAGGATTTCTTCCAGACCTATCTGCGCGTCAAGAGCGTCGAGCTCGACCTGTTCCAGAGCGTGGTGACGAGCTGGGAACGCGATCACCTGCTGCTGAAGGTGTGATCATGGCATCTTCAACAGGGTTCAATTCCGGTCTCGATATCGGCAAATCCTATTATGTCGCCACCGCCAATCCGGCGCCGGACCATCCGGCGCTTGTCGGCGATGTCGAAGCCGATCTGGTCGTCGTCGGCGGCGGCTGCACCGGCCTGTCGGCTGCCCTTCACGCCGCCGAGCGCGGCCTGAAGGTGGTGCTGCTCGAAGGCGGCAGGATCGGCTGGGGCGCATCGGGGCGCAATGGCGGCCAGATGATCCCCGGCCTGCGCAAGGGCGCCAAGGGCCTGGTCAAGCTTTACGGGCCGCAGCGGGCAAAGGTGCTGTTCGACCTTGCCTTCGAAGCACGCGGCCTGGTGCTCGATATCATCGAGCGCCACGCCATCGACTGCGATCTCAGGCTCACCGGCCATATGGTCGGCGCGGTCAACGGTTCCGATCTCAAGGATTTGGAGGAAGAGGCCAAGTGCCTCGACAGCGTGATGAAGTTCCGCGACGTCGAGATCCTCTCGGCGGCGGACGCCCGCGCCAAGGTCGACACGCCCTATCACGGCGCGATGTATGAGCCGCTTGGCGGCCACATGCATCCGCTGAACTATACGCTTGGCCTTGCCGGCGCGGCGGTGGCCGCCGGCGTCACCATTCATGAGAATTCGGTGGCGGTGAAGCTGGAGCGCGAGCCTTCGATCCGGGTCTCGACATCGAAGGGCTCGGTGCGCGCAAAACATGTCGTGCTGGCCGGCGATGCGTTGCTCAATGGGCTGGAGCCGCGCGTCAACAGCCGCATCATGCCGGTCGGCAATTACATCGTCGCCACCGAGCCGCTGGAGGGCAAACGCAACGTCATCCCGGCCAATGTCGCGGTCTCCGACACGCGCTTCGTCGTCAATTACTATCGCATGTCGGCGGATGGACGGCTGCTGTTCGGCGGCGGCGAGCGCTACACGCCGTCACCGCCGGCCGACATTGCCGACTTCGTGCGGCCGCATATGGAAGCTACCTTCCCGCAGCTCAAGGGCTGCCGCATCGATCACGCCTGGGGCGGGCTGGTGTCGGTGACGACATCGCGGCTGCCGCATGTCGGGCACTATGGCGAGGTCTATTTCGCGCATGGCTATTCCGGCAAGGGCGTCATCCTGTCGACGCTGTCGGGCAAGCTTTTGGCCGAAGCCATCACCGGCGACGCCTCGCGGCTCGACCTGTTCTCGACGCTGACGCCGCTGCCGTTCCCCGGCGGCACGGCGCTGCGCGGGCCGCTCTATGTGCTGGGCATGCTGTGGTACGCGATGCGGGATCGCATCAAGCATTGAGACGGCCCGACGCGACCTAAACGACGAAGAAATCCTCGATGCGCTGTCTGGCTCCAAGCAGCGCCGGCAGGATTTCCCGCTCCATCTCGGCGACGGTGAACCGCGCCGACTGGGTCGAGACGTTGATGGCCGCGACCGTGCTGCCGGAGCGGTCGCGGATTGGCACGGCGATGGAGCGCAGGCCAAGTTCCAGCTCCTCGTCGACGATGGCAAAGCCGTCTGCCTTCGCCTTGCCGATGGCCTCGGCCAGCAGCCCGATGGAGGTGATCGTCTTCGGCGTCCGTCTCTCGATGGTCGCCTGGTGCAGAAATTCGTCGAGTTCCTCTGGCGCCAGGCCGGCGAGAAGCATGCGGCCCATCGAGGTGCAATGGGCGGGCAGCCTGGTGCCGATATCGAGCGATACGCTGAGGATGCGCCGGCCGGGAATGCGGGCGACGTAGACGACATCCTGGCCCGACAGGATCGCCGCAGAGCAGGCCTCGTTCAGTTGTGCCGCAACAGTCCGCATGATCGGCGCGGCGAAGCTCCACAGCGAGCCGCCACCGAGCCATGTGCGGGCAACGGCCAGCAGGCGCGGCGACAGCGAGAACACACGGCCGTCCTGGGTGGCATAGCCTGATGCGACAAGCGTCAGCAGGAAACGGCGGGCGCCGGCCCGGGTCAGGCCGGCTTGCTGGGCCATTTCCGTCAGCGTCATGCCAGAGGGGTGGCGGGCGAGGATCTCCATCACCGCAAGGCCGCGCTCGAGCGAGCCGACATGATCACGGGAAGCGGTTTCTTCGCCCATCTCACCTCCGCCAAAGGGTTTCGACGCCAGGATTGACTCCATGACCTCACCCGGCGTAGAAAGTTTCGCATACAAAACATAAGTTCGCAATACGAACTTTTCGAATCCGGAGCCCGATCGATGGTCAAGTTCCTGCCGCTCAAACGGGCCGTGGCCGAGAATTTGAACGATGGCGACTCCGTCGCCTTCGAGGGCTTCACCCACCTGATCCCGACAGCCGCCGCGCATGAGGCGATCCGCCAGGGGTTTCGCGACCTGACCCTGATCCGCATGACGCCGGACCTGATCTACGACCAGATGATCGGCATGGGCATGGCGAAGAAGATCGTCTTCTCCTATGTCGGCAATCCCGGTGTCGGCCTGCTGCGGCGCGCCCGCGATTCCATCGAGAACGGTTTTCCCCGGACGATCGAGGTCGAGGAGCACAGCCATGCCGGCATGGCCAACGCCTATGAGGCGGGCGCGGCCGGCCTGCCCTGCGCGGTGTTCCGCGGCTATCGCGGCGCAGGCCTTGCTGCGGTCAACCCGAACATCAAGTCGGTCACCTGTCCGTTCACCGGCGAGGTGCTGGCGGCCGTTCCCTCGATTCGGCCTGACGTCACCTTCATCCATGCGCAGAAGGCCGACAGGAAAGGCAACGTGCTGGTCGAGGGCATCATCGGCATCCAGAAGGAGGCCGTGCTGGCGGCCAAGCGCGCCGTGGTGACGGTGGAGGAGGTGGTCGACAATTTCGACGATCTGCACCCCAATCTGACCGTGCTGCCGCGCTGGACGATCGCGGCGATCTCGGTGGTGCCCGGCGGCTCGCATCCGTCATATGCCCATGGCTATTACGCGCGCGACAACGCCGCCTATCTCGAATGGGACGCGATCGCCGCCGACCGCGAGAAGTTCGAGGCCTGGATGCAGGCGAATGTCATCGAAAAGAGCGCCGACGATTTCGCTGGCCGCGTCGAGCATCTGAGGAAAGCGGCATGAGCGACAATCCGGGCTTCACCCCCAACGAGATGATGACGATCGCCGCCAGCCGCGCGCTGCGCAATGACGATGTCTGCTTCGTCGGCATCGGCGCGCCGTCCGCCGCCTGCAACGTGGCGCGGCTGACGCATGCGCCTGACATCACGCTGATCTATGAGAGCGGCACGGTCGGCACCGCGCCTGACGTGCTGCCGCTATCGATCGGCGACGGCGAATTGTGCGAAACCGCCGTCACCACCGTCGCGGTGCCGGAAATGTTCCGCTACTGGCTGCAAGGCGGCCGCATCTCGATTGGATTCCTCGGCGCGGCGCAGCTCGACAAGTTTGGCAACATCAACACCACGGTCATCGGCGACTATGTCCATCCCAAGACAAGGCTGCCCGGCGGCGGCGGCGCGCCTGAGATCGCGACCTCGTCGAAGGAGATCTACATCACCATGGCGCAGACCAGGCGCGGCATGGTCGAGAAGATCGACTTCTTCACCTCCTTCGGCCATGGCGAGGGCGGCGATCACCGCAAGCGGCTGGGCATCGACACCGCCGGTCCGACGCTGCTGATCACCGATCTCGCCATCTGGCAGCCGGACCCGGTGACCAAGGAATTCACGGTCGTGTCGCTGCATCCCGGCGTCACCCGCCAGCAGGTGCAGGACAGCTGTGGCTGGGTGGTTAAGTTCGCCGAGGTGCTTGACGAAACACCGGCGCCAAGCGAACTCGAACTCACGACATTGCGCGACCTGCAGGCCCGCACCAAGGCGGCGCATGAGGGAACCGGAAAAGCAAAGGCTGCATGACATGGCCGAGGCCTATATCTGCGACTACATCCGCACGCCGATCGGCCGCTTCGGCGGTTCGCTGTCCTCGGTGCGATCAGACGATCTCGGCGCCATTCCGCTGAAGGCGCTTGTCAAGCGCAATGCCGGCATCGACTGGCAGGCAGTGGACGACGTCGTTTATGGCTGCGCCAACCAGGCCGGCGAGGACAACCGCAACGTCGCACGCATGGCGCTGCTCTTGGCCGGCCTGCCGAAGGAAATCCCGGGTTCGACCGTCAATCGCCTGTGCGGTTCGGGCATGGATGCGCTGACCATTGCCGCGCGGGCCATCAAGGCCGGCGAAGCGGAATTGATGATCGCCGGCGGTGTGGAATCGATGAGCCGGGCGCCGTTCGTCATGCCCAAGGCCGATACGGCATTCTCGCGCAATGCCGAGATCCACGACACCACCATCGGCTGGCGTTTCGTCAACCCGCTGATGAAGAAGCAGTATGGCGTCGATTCGATGCCGGAGACAGGCGAGAACGTGGCAGAAGAATTCGCCGTTACCCGCGCGGCCCAGGACGCCTTTGCCGTGCGCAGCCAGGACAAGGCGGTCGCGGCGCAGGCCAATGGGAGGCTGGCCAAGGAAATCACCGCGGTGACGATCCCGCAGCGCAAGGGCGATGCGGTGGTGGTCTCGAAAGACGAACATCCACGCGCCGGCACGACGCTCGAGGCGCTGGCCAAGCTGCCGACGCCGTTCCGGCAGGGCGGCACGGTGACCGCCGGCAATGCCTCCGGCGTCAATGACGGGGCGGCGGCGCTGATCGTCGCCTCGGAGGCCGCGATAAAGAAATACGGCCTGGCGCCGATCGCCCGCATCCTCGGCGGCGCTGCCGTCGGCGTTGCGCCGCGCATCATGGGCATCGGCCCGGCGCCGGCGACACAGAAGCTTTGCGCGCGGCTCGGCTTGACGCCGCAACAGTTCAATGTCATCGAGCTCAACGAAGCCTTTGCCTCGCAAGGCATCGCCGTGCTGCGCCAGCTCGGCATTGCCGAGGATGCCGAACACGTCAACCCGAATGGCGGCGCCATCGCGCTCGGCCATCCGCTGGGCATGTCGGGCGCGCGCATCTCGGGCACGGCGGCCCTGGAGCTGCGCGAGCGCGGCGGCCGCTACGGCCTGGCGACGATGTGCATCGGCGTCGGCCAGGGCATCGCCATCGCGCTCGAACGGGCCTGACCGCCGCCTTGCGTTTGGCCAGCGAGAATCTGGGCTGGATTCGGCGCGTCGCCAAATTTGACCATGTGGACAAAAGTCCGGACCCGTTCCATAGTTCCCCGTCTGATTTTTAGAACGGCCGGCTCGACACGGCTGTCAAACAGAGGGGACTGCAATGGAAAACCGGAAGAACAAGTCTTCGTCGACACGCGAAGGGATTTCGCGGCGCAATGTGCTGGAGCTCGGCGCGCTTGGCCTGGCAGCGGCCATGCTGCCGGGCGCGGCCTTCGCCAAGGACAAGAAACTGAAGGTGGCGGCGATCTTCGCCACGCCGATCGAGGAGCCGTGGGACAACCAGATCCATGTCGCCTTGCAGAAGGCGGAGAAGGAACTCGGCATCGAATACAAATGGTCGGAGAAAGTGCAGACCGCCGACTTCAGCCGCGTCATGCGCGAATATGCGCAGGGCGGCTACCAGCTGGTGCTGGGCGACGCCTTCGCCGCCGAGCGTGAATCGCGCCGCACCGCAAAACAATTCCCGAAGACCGCCTGGCTGTTCGGTTCCGGCGCCGGTCCGGCCGAACCCAATTTCGGCGTCTTCGACAACTGGATCCATGAGCCCGCCTATCTCTCCGGGATGATCGCCGGCAAGATGTCGAAATCGGGCACGGTCGGCGCCGTCGCGGCGATGGGCATTCCGGAAGTGAACCGGCTGGTCAACGCCTTCTTTGCCGGCGCCAAGGAGGTCAATCCGAACGTCAAGAAGAAGGTCGCCTTCATCGGTTCCTTCTTCGATCCGCCCAAGGCCAAGGAAGCCGCGGTTGCGCAGATCGATGCCGGCGTCGACGTCATCTATGCCGAGCGCTTCGGCGTCATCGAGGCGGCTGTCGAGAAGAAGATCCTCGCCATCTCCAACATGTCGGACCAGTCGAGCCTCGGTCCCGACACGGTCATCACCGGCCCGGTCTGGGACATGTATCCGACGGTCGAACAAGCGATCAAACTGGTCAAGGCCGGCGTCTACACCGCGCAGGACTATGGCGATTTCTCGCGCATGGCCAAGGGCGGTTCGTATCTCGCTCCCTATCACAGGTTCGACAAGACGCTGCCGGCCGAGGTCAAGGATCTGGTCGAGAAGAAGAAGGCCGAGATCCTCGAAGGCAATTTCCGGGTGGATGTCGACGAGAACACGCCGGTTTCGGATTGAGGCTTGGTGGGGGGCTGGCGCGAGGCGCCCCCCTCTGTCCTGCCGGACATCTCCCCTCAAGGGGGGAGATTGGCAGCTTCACCCGAGTCACTTTTCTTTCGACCTGGAAAAACTGGCGAAAGCCGAAAGTGACATCCAATCTCCCCCCTTGAGGGGGAGATGGCCGGCAGGCCAGAGAGGGGTGCAGCGCCACCCGATCAGTCAAAGCCGAATCGTAAAGCCAATTCCGATCAGGAGTATCCTTGCCGACGCCCGCCCCACTCATCGAAATGCGCGGCATCACCAAGAGCTTCGGCGCCGTCAAGGCGAACGAGGCTGTCGACCTCAGCGTCGCACCCGGTGAAATCCTCGGCCTGCTGGGCGAGAACGGCGCCGGCAAGACGACGCTGATGAATGTGCTGTTCGGCGCCTACGCGCCGGATGCCGGGGAGATCCTGGTCCAGGGGCAGCCGGTGCGGATCACCAGTTCGGCCGATGCGCTGGCCGCCGGCATCGGCATGGTGCACCAGCATTTTCACCTGGCGCCACGGCTGACGGTGCTGGAAAACCTGCTCATCGGCATTCCCGGAAAATCGGGACGGATCGACCGCGCCAGCGGGTTGGCGCGGCTGGCCGAAATCGGCCGCCAGCATGGATTGACGCTCGATCCCGACCTGCCGGTCTCGGCGCTGTCGGTCGGCGAACAGCAGCGGCTCGAGATCGTCAAGGCGCTGTTTCGCGGCGCAAAGCTTTTGATCCTCGACGAGCCGACGGCGGTGCTGGCGCCGAGCGAGGTCGACGGGCTGTTTTCAGCGCTGCGCTCGATGGCGGCGCAAGGTCTCGGCATCATCTTCATCTCGCACAAGCTCAACGAGGTGCGGGCGCTCACCCATCGCTGCACGGTGCTGCGGCATGGCCGTGTCGCCGGCCGTGTCGACGATCCGGCCAACACGACATCCGCCGCCATGGCGCAGCTGATGTGCGGCCACGAGATCGTGCCGCCGGCCAGGGGGCCTTCGACGCCGGGTGAAGCGGTGCTGACGCTCGACGGCATTTCCACATCGAAGCACTCGGGAACCGCGTTGCGCGATGTGTCGCTTGCCGTCCGTGCCGGCGAGATTCTCGGCATTGCCGGCGTGTCCGGCAATGGCCAGCAGGCGCTCGCCGAAGTGATCTCCGGCGTGCGCGCGCCCGATGCCGGCCGGATGACGATCGCTGGCCGGACGGTCTCGCGGTTCTCGCCGCGCGAGGTGCAGGCGCTTGGGCTTGGGCGCATCCCGGAGGACCGCATGACCACGGGTCTGGTCACCAATTTGCCGCTTGCCGATTCGATGGTGCTGCCACGCATCGGCACTGCCGCGTTCAGCAGCAAAGGCCTGCTCAAGCCGGACGCGATCCGCGCCTTCGCCGAAGAACAGATCAAGGCCTATGACATCAGGTGCCCTGGACCGATGACGCGTGCCGGGGCGCTGTCGGGCGGCAATCTGCAGAAGGCGCTCCTGGCGCGCGAGCTCGCCTTCGACCCGAAGGTTTTGATCGTCTCTCAGCCGACGCGCGGCCTCGACATCGGGGCTGCCCGCTTCATCCACGAAAAGTTCCTCGACATGCGCGCCAAGGGCTGCGGCATCATCGTCATCGGCGAGGATCTGGAAGAGCTGCTGGTGCTCTGCGATCGCATCGCGGTGATGTATGAGGGCCGCATCGTCGGCACGCTCGACAGCGCCGACGCGACGATCGCGCGGCTCGGCCTGCTGATGACCGGGGCGGAGGGCCACAGCTGATGTTTCGCCTGGAAGTGCGCAGCTCGACGCCGACCTGGTTCAATCTCGCCCTCCCGTTGGTGGCGATCGCGGCGACGCTTGTCCTGTGCAGCGGCCTGATCGCGCTGGCTGGCGCCGGCGTGCTCGAATCTTACGGCGTGATGTTCACGGCCTCGCTCGGCGACAGCTACGCCATCACCGAAACGCTGGTGCGCGCGGCACCGATGATCTTCACCGGGCTGGCGGTCGCCGTCGCCTTCCGCGCCAAATTCTGGAACATCGGTGCCGAGGGGCAATTGCTGGCCGGTGCCGTTGCCAGCTGCTTTGTCGGCGCCATCCCGATGCCGGGAGCGGTCGCCATGCTGTTGATGGCGGTGGTGGGTGCCGCCGCCGGCGCCGCGGTCGCGTTGGTGCCGGCGACGCTGCGGGTCAAATTCAAGGTCGATGATGTCGTCAGCTCGCTGCTGCTCAACTCGGTCATTTACTACGCACTGATGGCGCTGATCGAAGGGCCGTGGAAGGACAGCTTCAGCGGCTATCCGATCTCGCCGCCAATCGAGGATTCGGCCAATTTCCCGGTGCTGATCGAAGGCACGCGGCTGCATCTGGGCGTCATCGTGGCGCTGGTCGCAGCACCGCTGATCTGGTTCTTCATCGCGCGCACGACGCTTGGCTTCCGCATCAGGGTCACCGGTGAGAACCCGGAAGCCGCCCGCTATGGCGGCATCCATGTCGAGCGTGTGCTGCTCTCGACCGCGCTCATGTCCGGCGCGCTGGCGGGGCTCGCCGGCGTCGGCGAAGTCGGCGGTGTGCATTTCCAGGTGATGAGCGACATCTCGCCAGGCTACGGCTATTCCGGCATCGTCGTCGCCATGCTGGCGCGGCTCAATCCGCTGGGTGTGGTGCCGGCGGCGATTTTCCTCGCCGCCGTGATGACCGGCGCCGAGGCGATGTCGCGCGCGACCGGCGTGCCGGCGTTCCTCAGCGACGTCATCCAGGGCACCGCCCTGCTTGCCATGCTGGTGGCGCTGCTGTTCACCGCCTATCGCATTCGCCGTGTGGGGGCCGCCCGATGAGCGTGGTGCTGGAACAGATCTTCCAGGTCGGCTTCCTCGCCGCCATCATCCGCATCGCCACGCCGCTGGCCTTCGCCACGCTCGGCGAAATGTTCTCCGAGCGGGCCGGCGTGCTCAATCTCGGCATCGAAGGCATCATGCTGCTCTGCGCCATGACCGGCTTCACCGCCACCAGCCTCAGCGGCAGCCTGTGGCTCGGCGTCCTGGTGGCGGTGCTGACCGGGATGCTGATGGGCGCGCTGCATGCGCTGTTCACGGTGGCACTCGGCCTGAGCCAGCATGTCTGCGGCATCGGCGTGACTTTGTTCTCGTCGGGCCTTGCCTATTTCCTCTACCGGCTGATCTTCGGCCAGCAATCGGTGCCGCCTGCCATCAAGGGCTTTCAGACGCTGCCGATCCCGGTCCTGTCGGGCATTCCGGTGCTCGGGCCGGCGGTGTTCAACCAGTTCGCGCTGGTCTACATGGCAATCCTAGCCATACCGCTCGCCGCCTTCGTGCTTTACCGTACGCCCTGGGGCCTGTCGGTGCGCATGGTCGGCGAGAACCCGCGCGCCGCCGATTCGGCCGGCGTCAGCGTCATTGCCACGCGCTTCCAGGCGGTCATCCTCGGCGGTGCGCTGATGGGACTGGCCGGCGCCTTCCTGTCGATGGCGCAGTTCAACGCCTTCACCTTCGGCGTCGTCTCAGGGCGCGGCTGGGTGGCGATCGCGCTGGTCGTCTTCGGCCGCTGGGATCCGTGGCGCTCGGCGGGTGCCGCACTGCTGTTCGCCTTTGTCGATGCCTTGCAATTGCGCATGCAGGCGAGCGGGCTCGGGCATATCCCCTACGAAGCGTTCCTGATGCTGCCCTTCATCTTCACCATCGTCGCGATGGCAATCATGTCGCGCAACGCGGTGGCGCCCTCGGCGCTGCTCAAGCCGTTTCGCAGGGAAGAGCGTTAGTAATGCTTGGGCAGACGGCGTTGCGGTCGCGGAACTCCACGGCAATGGCGCGCGCGAACATGTGGCAGGCGCCCTTGGTGGTGTCGTAGAGCACCTCGTTCGGTGTCGGCACCGCCGAGATCGACGAGGTGCAGACGATCGAGCCGCCGCCCGCCGCGATCATGCCGGGCAGCACGGCGCGCGTCATCAGGAACATCGCGATCCCAGCAATTCATGACCAACTTGAGCCCTGGAGGGAGAAAATTATTCTGCCTGCAGCGCAAAAATAGCAATCGACAAAGTCTACAAGTTTTATAGATTAACCGGTGAGACGGAGGTCGATATGTCCTATATCCAGAACGCCGACAGCAACGGCCAGAGGCTGGCCAATGCCCAGACCTTTCGCCCGGCCTATGCCGGAGCTTTCGCCTATCTCGTCTTTGCCCTTGCGTTCGTGTTCACCGGGGCCGTCGTTCTGGGCCTAATTCCCTAGGACACCGGATCGACAGGGGCCAGCCGCCCCGCTGTATCAGGCAATCGGAGTTGAATGAACCGGATCCCGGTGCGTTTGCGCGCGGCCGCGATTCGAATTTCAGCGCATCCATGATTCCAGCGATGGAGGAGATGACAATGCCGATCGAATTCACCCATGTCCCCGGCAAGACCGCCGCCGCCGCCATTCCGTTTTTCTATGATTTTGCCGAGACGGCGACCAAGCTCGGACTGATCGAGGATGGCGGCTTTCAGAAGATCGTCGTCGACGATTCGGCCGGGCTGCTGACCAATATGGATCTTGCCGCTCAGGTGCTCGACCGCACCGCCTCGCTCGAGGTCGTGCTGACCCACTGGGCAGGTGTCGTCGCGCCGATCGTGGCGGCCCGCCAATTGGCATCGATAGACCGAAAAAGCGGCGGCCGGCTGGCGCTCCGGATGATCAGCGAGCCGTTGAACGATGACGATGCCGAGTCACGGCCGGTCGGGCACAGCGTCGTCTGGCAGCGCTTGGACGAATATCTCGTGCTTTTGAAGCGGTTGTGGTCGAATGACCGGCCCTTCGATCATGAAGGCGCCTTCTACAGTATCAAGGGCGGCTACGTGCCGCGCAAAGGCCCGCACGGCGCCGACCTGACCATCCGCATGGGCGGGCAATCAGGAACGGCGCTGAAAGTGGCCGGCCGGCATGCCGATGTCTTCGAACTGGCGCCGGGCTCGATCGACGATGTCAGGCAGCTGATGGAGCGGATGCGCGGCGCCGCGGCCGAACATGGCCGGGCCGGCAAGCTGCGCTTCGCGCTTCCGGTGCGGATCCACCAGGGCGCTTCCGCCGCCGGCCACAAGGCGGTCGACCTGTCCGGGCCGCCCGCCCAGGTCGCGTTGTCGCTGCTTGCCTATGCCGGGCTCGGGATCGATGAGTTCATGATCGTCGGCGTCGACACGCCGCGCGAGATCGCGACGGCCGGCCGGGAAACGATCGCGCTGCTGCGCAACTCGCTGGCGCGCCGCGAACATGATGTTTTCCAGCCGGGGGCCTACGCGCCACGCACGGGGCTGGAGACGCGTGCAGAAGGGTGAAGCCGATCAATCGTCTGCGTGATGCCTGTCGCCAAGCCGCGATAGGCCATCGATGACGGCGGCCGAATCGGCGAGCACGCCGAAGACGCCGTCTTCGACCGTCACCATGTGCAGCGCCGCCTCGTGGGCTTGTCTGTCGCCGCTGGCGCAGGCGTCCAAGATCGTCAGGCACTGAAAGTTGCGGTCGCAGGCCTCGCGCAGCGTGGTGTGGACGCAGACGTCAGTCGTGCAGCCGGAAAACATGAGATGCGTGATGCCTTGCGCGCGCAGCACAAGCTCGAAATCCGTATAGGTGAAGGCGCTGTTGCAGGTCTTGTCGACGATGATGTCATCAGGCGCGACATCGATCTCCGGAACGATCTGGAACCCCGCGCCCGAGCGCAGCAGTATGTCGGTGCCGTCGAGACCGGAGCGCCTGCGGCGCCATTTCTCATAGGGCGTCATGTCGGCCATGTCGGCGCGATAGCCCTGCCTGGTGTGGATGACCGTGACGCCGGCTTTTCGCGCGGCTGATATCAGCCGGTTCACCGTGGGCAGGATCGCCCGCAGCGGCGAGGGGTCATACCCCTTTCTGGCGAAATAGCCCGTGGTCGACAGGAAATCCTGCTGCAGGTCGATGACGACAAGTGCCGTGTTTTCGGCCGCCAGCCTGCCGTCATACGGGAAGTCGAAGGGCGTTGCCTTGATCATCCGAGAGTGTCTCCTTGCCGATCGTGAGAGCCATCCTGACTGGCGAAGCTCAACTCGTCCACTCAGGCCGCGGCTCTGACGCCAAGAAGCAGGATGTTGCGGGTATCGTGCTGCCGCCGGCATACGTCATCGGCCGTCCCGACTAATTGTTGAATGTTGCAGTCATCTTCAATGTTGACTAGTAGAGTCATGTTTCACGCCCGGAGATCGGACCGCCGAGGTGGCGGAACAGGAAGCGGCCGGCCGTTGTGAGGACAAGGAAGAAGCTGTTGTTGTCTAGAACCAGTTTGCTTGCGGCGTTGGTCGCATCCGTCATCCTGTCGGTCGGCAGTGCATCGGCCCAGCAACAGCCGGCCGGCGCTGCCCCTGCGGCGGAGGCCACGCCGGTGTCTGCCGCACCGGCACCCGCCGCAACGGTCCCGGCCACATCAGCGCCCGCGACACCGCCGCCCGGCGCGCCAGCAGCTCCGGCGCCCGTTACAGCAGCGCCCGCGGGGGCGATGGAGCTGAACCTGCCGCACGATCTGTCGCCGTGGGGCATGTTCATGGCCGCCGA
This sequence comes from Mesorhizobium sp. B2-4-19, assembly GCF_006441315.1. Lineage (NCBI taxonomy): Bacteria > Pseudomonadati > Pseudomonadota > Alphaproteobacteria > Hyphomicrobiales > Phyllobacteriaceae > Mesorhizobium > Mesorhizobium sp. B2-4-19. The sequence continues at coordinate 61,668 of NZ_VFUV01000010.1, forward strand.
CATCATCGTGAAGGCGGTAATGATCGGACTGGCCTTCGCCTCGCTCGTCACCTGGACGATATGGCTGGCCAAATCGCTGGAGATTTTTGGCGGCAAGCTGCGCATCCGCCGTGCCGTTCGCGCGATCGGCGATGCCGCGACGCTGAAGCAGGCGAGCCGCGCGCTCGACCGCAGCGGCGGCCCCGGCGCGCTTCTGGTCAAGGCGGCGGAAGAAGAGACCGCACTCTCGGCCGGCGCGCTCGGCCATATCGGCGGTGACGGGTTGAAGGAACGGGTCACCTCGCGCCTGTCGCGCATCGAGGCGGCGGCGTCGCGGCGCATGTCGCGCGGCACAGGCGTGCTGGCGACGATTGGCTCCACGGCTCCCTTCGTCGGCCTGTTCGGCACGGTCTGGGGCATCATGAACGCCTTCATCGGCATTTCGCAGGCGCAGACCACCAATCTGGCAGTGGTCGCGCCGGGCATTGCCGAGGCGCTGCTGGCCACGGCGATGGGCCTCGTCGCGGCAATTCCAGCAGTGGTGATCTACAATGTCTTCGCCCGCTCGATAGCCGGCTACCGGCAGATCCTCGCCGATGCCTCGGCGGGCGTCGAGAGGCTGGTCAGCCGCGACCTGGATTTCCGCACGGTCGCGCCGGCGACGGCGCTGGCGGCGGAGTAGCGACGCCATGGGAAGCAGAATCCGCCAGACCCTGGACGACGATCTCGAGGAGAGCCACGAGATCAACGTCACGCCCTTCATCGATGTCATCCTGGTGCTGCTGATCATCTTCATGGTCGCCGCACCGCTGGCGACGGTGGACGTCAATGTCGACCTGCCGGGCTCGACGGCGACGCCCGCGCCGCGACCCGAAACGCCGCTGTTCCTGACCTTGAAGGATGATCTTACGCTGGCTATCGGCAATGACAGCGTGCCGCGCCCGGCCTTCGCGGCCACGTTGGACAGCAGGACAAGGGGCGACAAGCAGACGCGCATCTTCCTGCGCGCCGACAAGGCGGTCGCCTATGGCGACCTGATGGAGACCATGAACCTGCTGCGCGGCGCCGGCTATCTGAAGATCGCGCTGGTCGGTCTGGAGACGGCGCCCGCGACCGATGCGCCGGCACCCGCTCCCGCGGGAACGGCGGCGCCATGACGCAGGCGGCCGCCCTGCCCACGACTGACCTGACGCGCTTCGGCTGGCGCGATCTTGGCTTGTGGACGGGTGCGGCGGCGCTGGTGCTTGGCGCCCATGTCGCGGTCGCCTATGCGGTGCAGAGCTTCAATCCGATCGAGATGGATGGCGGGCCGCCGACCCCGGTGATCGAAATGGTGCCGATGGCGGTGATGCCGGCCGTGCCCGAACAGGCCGCGATGCTGGAAGCGGCGATGCCCGACCAGGCCGAACCAGCCGAAGAGGCCGAGAGGGTCGCCGAAGCCGAGCCCGAGAAAATGACCCAACAAACCGAACCGACAGCCGAGCAACCGGAAACGGTGCCGCCCGACGAGACCGAGCCGACCGCGACAGCCGACGCCGAACCGATCGACCAACCGCCGCCGGATCAGGTCGTTCCCGAAATTGTCGAAGCCCTGAGGCCAGAGGTCGTCGTTGCGTTGCCGCGGCCGAAGCCGGTCGAGGAAACCAAGGAAAAGAGACCGGTCCAGGCCAAGGCGAAAAAACCGGCCGAAAAGCCCAAGCCGCGGCCAAGGAAGGAAAAGGCCGAGCCGGCAAGGACGGTTGCCACCGCAAGCGCGCAGACAAGGCCGGCGGCCAAGGCGGCGGCGCCGAAATCGGCGGCAGGGTTCTCGGGCATAGATCCGGCCAAGTGGGAATCCCGGCTGGCGGCATGGATCAATCGGCACAAGCGTTATCCAAGTGCCGCGAAATCCAGGGGAGCGCAGGGCAATGTGAACGTGGCCTTCGCGGTGGACGCATCGGGCAGGGTGGTGTCGGTGCGCGTGGCCCGTTCTTCCGGCGATCCTGACCTCGACCGCGCCGCGCTCGCCGTGCTGCAGGGCGCAACGGTGCCGGCACCGCCGCCGGAACTCGGCTCGCGCGTCAGCCGCACGGCGCCGTTCGTGTTCAATTTGCGGGATTAGAGCGGAGGCTGGCCTGATCCTGGCGCTGTCCGATCTTTGCGAGGACCGCGGTCAGTGGCTCATCGAATGGCACAGCGTTTCGACCTGCTCCAGGTAGAAGCGGCATTTCACGCGCAGTGTCCCGAGGTTCGGATCGTCGGCGCCGTTGATCTCGATGGTCTGCATCATGAAGTCGAAATGGGCGTGAAAGGCGTCCGCCGCGCCCCACAGGCTATCTGCCTGCCAGCTGTCGGCCATCGCCAGGGAAATCAGTTGCCGGGCCTCGGCGCGTGCGGCATCCGGCGATGCCGGCCGACGGGCGATCAGGGTCTGGAGCCGGCCGAAGACGCTGTCCCTGGCATCGGCGCTCCTGATGGGTGCGATCATGTTCATTGGCGGGTTCCCCTCGAATCTCTATGCATGAAGTCCATTTGCGGACCGCGGGCGATCAAGGCGGGGGATCGCGATACCAGCGCGCGCAGGGCTGAGTGTTGCATCCGCTACGCTCTCCTTTGCTGAGCGTGGCTGTCCTTCGGCCTGGCATGCATCGGGTTGCCGCTGAGCTGCGCATGCCTTGCAGGCTGCGCGCCGCGCAGGACGTCGAAGGCTTCGGCATAGGCCATGCCGAGCAGGTAGGAGATCATGGGAAAACGGCTTGCTTCGGCCATCCGCACGAGCTCATTGCTCATCGTCGCGATATATTGAAGGCTATCGATCTCTGACTGACGTAGGGACTGATTGGCCACGTGCTTCTCCTGTCATCTGGTGGAACTCAGGGAACGCGTATTGGCTACACGGACATACTAAGACGGCTAATTAATGGACTGGCCCACCGAATGCGGGCCTGGTTCCGGGGTCGAAAGGGTCAACGCATAGATGGGTGCATCGGTGAGGCGGTCGAGGCCGAGAAGACGTTTGATCGCCGAATGGCTGAGCGCTGCCGTGGGGCAGGCCGACAGACCGTGCTTGGTCGCCGCCAGCATCACGTTCTGGCCGATATGGCCGGCCTCGATCAGCACGACGCGGTAGGCGTTGGCATCGTCATATTTCCACATGGTGCGGTCGAGCCTGGCGCAAAGCAGGATCAGGCAAGGCATGGCATCAGCCCATTCCTGCCCGCCGACCAGTTCGGAAATCTTCGGCAGATGGTTGGCCGAGACCATGCCGAGGTCGTGATCGGCGGCGGAATAGTGGTAGACGCCGGGCTCCAGGCCCTCGACGCCAAGCGCAACCACATAAGCCTCGTAAGGGTTGCGCGCGCCGCCCGAAGGGGTCATGCCCAGCGGCAGGGCGCCGACGCAGTTGCTGGTCTCGCCGGTGATGCCCATGCCCGCGAACAGGCAGTCGGAAAGCTGCCGCGCGGTGATCGTGGGGGCGGCCGCGGTGCGGTTGGTGCGGCGCCGCGCCATCAGGGTCAGGAGTTCGTTGTCGTCGAGCGCGTTCGGCAGTCGAATGGCGCCGGCGGCATTCTTGAGTATGAGGTCGGGCTGCGCGACATGGCCGGCGCGTTCGATCTGGCGAGCCTCGGCTTGCTCAATGGTCATGAACTCCGAGTCCTGGAGGCAGAAGTGCATCAGCGCGGTCGGGATGCCCCAGTTCCACTGCCCGGAGAATTTTGTTTCCTGTTCGGCCAGCGGCGAGCCGGCGGTGACCAGGGCGGAAAAATCGAGCAATTGCGGGACGACGGCGTTCAGGTCGGACGTCGACCACCCGTGAGCGCGCGCGATTTCCGCGGGGGAGGCCCATTCGTCCCAGGATGCGAGAAGACCGATCACCTCGGGGCTGCATTCGAAGACGCTGCGGGTCAGGAAATTGCAGGCCGTGACCTTGTTGGTCCCGGGATAGAGGACGAGCGTTTTTGAAGAGCGCATTTTCATGATGCTGAATGCCGTTTTGCCAATGTGAGGCGCCGACAGGCGAACCGCCCATCGGCGCCGAACGACTTCAGCGCTTGTTGTAGTGCATGCCCTGCGAGAAGAAGACGGTCTGCGTGCCCGCGGCAACCGTCAGCTTCGGGGCATTGTTCACTTTCTTGGCCATTTTCGTCCCTTTTCTGACCCCCAAATGGGATCTGTGAAAGATCCCCACAGCGGGATCCGCGTGAGGAAAGGTAAGATCGAAAGGGTTAATGGTTTGTTAAAATTGTAGTAAAGCTGGCGTGACCTAAAATATCTTTCTCGGTGGCAAAGTCTAAAATATCGATTTTGCTCAGATGTGGAGTAAGCAATCTCCAGCCTACGCTTTTTCGGGATATTCTTATTCTTATTTAGCGTAACCGATCGGCCAGCCTAGCCCGTCCCGGGCAAGGCTGACGACGAGTTGATCGATACCGGGATCGTCGAGCCCGACGACATGCGCCATGCGGATGGCATGCCGTGGCCGGATGCCGGACATATCCTGCCGCATGATAACCGATACGAATGCCGGCCCGGCCTCTGTCAGAAGCATGGCCTTGCCCGTCAGCACCGGTTCGGAGATGGGAGCCCACTGCACGGAGATCAGCGACGGTTCGCCGGTCTGGCGACGGTTGACGCCGCTGAAATAGATCCAGTTCAGGCGCGAGATCGCCACACCATAGTGGTTGCCGCGCGCGCGCGCCCATGTCGAGCCACGGCGCTCCGACCACCCGGTGACCCGGCGGAATGTGACCAGCTCGGCCTCGCGACGCACGAAGGTCACCGACCGCATCAAGAGGTCGGGACGGGTGGGGATCGAAAAGTAGGTGAAATAGGTACCGCCCGCGATCGACGGGGCGGGCGGGCGGATCATCTGGTTGAACAGACTTTCGGAAATCGGCGGCAGGCCGGGAACCCTGTGTTCGGGTGCGCCAGGATCCTGGTAGAGTTCGGCCTCGTCGATGCGGAAGTAGTCGCAGATCAGCTTGGCGGTGGCCTTGTTCGGAACGGTCTGCCCTTGCAGGTACCGCTCGAATTGCGTGCGGTTGATGCCCAACTCACGGCATACCGCACTAACGGAGGCATGGTCCTTGCAGAGCCGTCTGAGATTTGCAGCGAGGTTCTCGCGAATGGACACGTCTTTGCTTTCGCAGGCGAATTTTTCATTTCAACTCGGAATCCGTATAGCGCCTTCGGTCGCCCCCCGCCGAAACGCCTTGTCACAACACACAGAAAAAACCGATTTGAGAACGCCACTCTAATGGGGCGGCTTCCAAAAAAAATAGCGGCGATCCGGCAACGGCCATCGCCATAAGTCCAATTGACAATCGCCTTGCCCGGAGATCGCGAAATTGCCTGCGGCTTCCTTTGGGGTGACATTGGCGCGCGGCGCCGCATGGGACGACCATGCGTCCCGGCGGCGCGGCAGAAAGCGGAGAACCGACGACTTTGCTGGTGGAGCTGAGGGGGATCGAACCCCTGACCTCATCATTGCGAACGATGCGCTCTCCCAGCTGAGCTACAGCCCCGTTCCAGCAAGTGGCGCATTTATCGGGCGCGGCTGATTTCTGTCAAGGCGGCGTTGCCGAAATCCTCGTTGCCTGGCGCTTCGGTTGCCGGCCCTTGCCGGTTTGGCGTGCAATGGCTACATGTCGGCAACAATTGGAGACCGGCATGCTCGCCCTCATTCAAACCATCGTCATGGCGCTTGACCTCTACTGGTGGATCATCATCGCCTCGGCGATCTTTTCCTGGCTGTACGCCTTCAACGTCGTCAATTCGCGCAACCAGTTCGTCGGCAGCATCGGCAACATGCTCTATCGGCTGACCGAGCCGGCGCTGCGGCCGATCCGCCGCTTCATGCCGGACCTTGGCGGCATCGACATTTCGCCGATCATCCTGCTCTTGATCCTGTTCTTCGTCAGGCAGTTCATTCTCACCACGGTAGCACCGCTGGTGCTTTGAGCCCGACGATCGCATGAGCGCGCCGTTCCGCATCCGTGAGAACGGCATCGACCTGTTCGTGCGGCTGACGCCAAAATCTTCCGTGGACAGGTTGGAAGGCGTCGAAACGGCGGCGGACGGGCGAAGCCATTTCAAGGCGCGGGTCCGCGCCGTGCCGGAAAGCGGCGCCGCCAATCAAGCGCTGGAGAGACTGGTCGCCAAGACGCTGGGTGTGCCGGCGTCGGCCGTTTCGGTGGTCGCAGGCGGCACGGCACGGCTCAAGACGCTGCGCATAGCCGGTGATCCGAAAGTGCTGGCATGGAGCGTCGAGGCACTCAGTCAATCCTCTGGCTGACGTTCAATCCCCCAATGGGAGCCTTGGATCGTCGACCTTCAGCGTGTTTACACTCTGCTTGATGCGGCGCAAGTTCTCCAGCACCTTCGGACCGCGCGTCTCGGCAACCGATGTCACGATCATGTCGACGATCGCCAGCAGCGCGTAACGCGACGATGTCGGCTTGTAGATGTTGCCGTCCTCGAGCGGCTGCAAATGGATGACCGTGTCGGCGGCCTTGGCCAGCGCCGAATCGGGCGCGGTGATGGCGACCGTGGTGGCGCCATATTGCTGGGCCACCTGCACCGCCTCGATGACCGAGCGCGCATAGCCGGACACCGAAAAAGCGACCAGGGTGGTTTCTGACGTGGCTACGGCGGCGTACATGCGCTGCAACTGGCCATCGATCTGCGCCAGCACCGGCAGGCCAAGCCGGAACATTCGATTCTGCATCTCGGTCGCCATCATCGAGGAGATGCCGCCAGAGCCGATGCACAGCACATTGCCTGACGTCGCAAGCCGCTCGGCGACGGCGACCAGCGTCGTCATGTCGAGGTTCTCGCTGGCGCGCTGGATGGCCGAGATCGCCGCTTCGGTGATGGCCGAGGCGATACGCTGCTCACGCGCGTCGCGGCTCAACGGTTCGGGCGACAGATACTGGCCGCCAATGGCGATGGCCTGGGCCAGGTAGAATTTGAAGTCGCGCAGGCCCTCGCAGCCGAGATTGCGGCAAAAGCGCGTCACCGTCGGTTCGCTGACGCCGACGCGCGCGGCAATCTCCGAGATTGCCGCCTTGGAAGCGAAATCGAGATCGGACAGCACAAGGCCGGCCAGCCGGCGATCCGATTTGGTGCCGTCCTGCGACATCAGCTGCAGCCGCGTGATGATGTCTGCCGGCGTCTTCATGTCTGTTGTTTCGTCTTCATGCCGTTGCCCTCGGGGCAGGCCTTATAGCGGCAGGCCGGTCGCCTTGTCGAACAGATGGATGTTGCCGGGATCGACCGAGACCGGCAGCAGGTCGCCCGGCTTGACCGGCACCCTGTCGCGGAACACGGCGCGCACCGTATCAGTGCCGATGGCGCCATAGACATGGGTCTCGGAGCCGGTCGGCTCGACGACATCCACCTTGAGCGCCATGGCGTCGGCGGCCTCGCCGATGATGAAGTGCTCGGGCCGGATGCCGGCCTCCACCGCATTGCCAGCCGGTGCCGCCTTGCCGGCAAGTGCAAGCCGTCCGCCACCGGCCGATTCGAACCAGCTTTTCTCGGGCGTCGCCTTGAGGGCGCCGGAGACAAAGCTCATCGAGGGGGAGCCAAGAAAGCCGGCGACGAACTTGTTGGCCGGCCGGTCATAGAGCTCGAGCGGGGCGCCGACCTGCTGGATCCGGCCGCGGTCCATCACGACGATGCGGTCGGCCATGGTCATGGCTTCGATCTGGTCGTGGGTGACATAGACGATGGTCGATTTCAGCCGCTGGTGCAGCGCCTTGATCTCGGTGCGCATCTGGACGCGCAACTGCGCGTCGAGATTGCTGAGCGGCTCGTCGAACAGGAACACCGACGGTTCGCGCACAATGGCGCGGCCCATGGCGACACGCTGACGCTGGCCGCCCGAGAGCTGGCGGGGATAGCGGTCGAGATAGGAGAAGAGGTCGAGCACCCCGGAGGCCTTCTTGACCTTGTCGTCGATGGCGGCACGGTTCTCGCCACGGATCTTCGGGCCGAAGCCGATATTGTCGGAGGCCTTCAAATGCGGGAACAGCGCATAGGACTGGAACACCATGGCGATGTTGCGCCGCTGTGGCGGCAGATCGTTGGCGCGCGTGCCGCCGATCATGAGGTCGCCGGAACTGATCGTCTCCAGGCCGGCCAGCATGCGCAGCAAGGTCGACTTGCCGCAGCCGGACGGGCCGACCAGCACCACGAACTCGCCGCTCCTGATGTCGAGGTTGATGTCTTCGAGGATCTTATGCTGGCCAAAGGATTTCGACAGGTTGCGAAACAGGACGTCGGTCATGGTCACGCTCCCAATATGTCGTCGATGAACGGCAGGCAGCCGGCGGTCAGTCCGGCATCCACGGGCATCACCACGCCTGTTACGCCCGATGCGCGGTCCGAAGCAAGGAAAGCCACGGCTTCAGCCACTTCCGCGGCGTCGACGATGCGGCCGAGCGGGTAGAGGCGCTTGAGCTTGCCCAGGATTTCCGGGTCCTTGGCCAGGCGATGGTCCCAGGCGGCGGTGCGGATCGATCCGGGACAGACGACATTGGCGCGCACGCCGCTGCGGCCGAGTTCAACGGCGATCGATTTGGCATAGGCGTTGATGCCGGCCTTGGCCGCGGCGTAGGCCGGGTTGCCGAAATGCGCGATGGCGTTGACGGAGGAGATGAAGACGACGCTGCCTGACCCGCGCGCCGCCATCGCCTTGACGATAGGGTCGGCGAAAGTCATCACCCCGGTCAGATTGAGGTCGAGCTCGTGCTCGATCCTGTCGGCATCGAGCGCGGAAATCGTCTCGGCGCGCGTCCAGCCGGCATTGTTGATCAGGATATCGGGCACGCCGTCTCTGTCCAGCACAGCGGCGATCCCTGCCTCGATCGAAGCCCGGTCGAGAAGGTTGAAGACATGACGCGAGGCAAGGTGCGGGCTTGCCAGCGCCTCCTGCGACTGGTCGCAGCCGACCACCCGTGCGCCCCTTCCGGCCAGCAATGCGACGATCGCCGAGCCAAGGCCGCCGCCAGCACCGGTGACGACCACAGAGCGGCCTTCGAATTCGGCTTTCGAAACCACGGCGCTTGCTCCTCCCGCAGGTCAGGCAGATGCCGGCAGGCTACTGAAAAGAATGTAATTAAGCAACATGATAATCCGCTTGCATCCCACTAATTCCTCGATAATGTAGGAAAGTCACATAAATCTTGTGCCAGCCGTCGGTACAAGGAACGCAAATGCGCGGAACAATGGGAGAGATCAGATGAGCCTTGCCAAATGGACTGTCGGCCTGATGGCCGGAATGAGCATGCTGGCCTTCGCGGCGCAGGCGAATGCGGGTGAAGTGCGCGTCACCGTCGCCGAATACAGCGCCAAGACCGGTCCGTATTTCGAAGCGGTCAAGAAGGAATTCGAGGCCAAGAACCCGGGCATCACCATCAAGTTCGAGGTCGTGCCGTGGGATGTGCTGTTGCAGAAGCTGACCACCGACATCACCGCCGGCACCAATGCGGACCTGTCGATCATCGGCACGCGCTGGCTGATCGACTTCGTCCAGCAGGACGTCGCCGAACCGCTCGACGGCTTCATCACGCCCGACTTCAAGGGCCGCTTCATCGACACCTTCCTGTCGCCCTCGATCATGGGCGGCAAGACCTACGGCCTGCCGATCGCCGCTTCGGCCCGCGCGCTCTATTACAACAAGGAGCTGTTCGAGAAGGCCGGCATAGCCAAGCCGCCGGCGACCTGGACCGAACTGCAGGACGATGCCCGCAAGATCAAGGCGCTGGGGTCCGGCACCTTCGGTTTCGGCCTGCAGGGCAAGGAGATCGAGACCGACGTCTACTACTACTACGCCATGTGGTCGCAGGGCACCGAAATCCTCAACAAGGACGGCACGTCGGGCCTCGGCACACCGGGCGCGCTCGAAGCCGCCAAGCTCTACAAGTCGATGATCGATGAGGGGCTGACCGAGCCAGGCGTGACCTCCAACAACCGCGAGGACGTGCAGAACCTGTTCAAGCAGGGCAAGGTCGGCATGATGATCACCGCACCCTTCCTGTCCAACCAGATCAAGGACGAGGCGCCGAAGCTGAAATACGGCGTGGCGGCCATTCCGGCCGGCCCGACCGGGGCGCGCGGGACCTATGGCGTCACCGATTCCATCATCATGTTCAAGAACTCCAAGAACAAGGATGAGGCCTGGAAGCTGCTCGACTTCCTGTTCACCACGGAACAGCGCGCCAAGTTCACGCAAGGCGAAGGCTTCCTGCCGGTGAACAAGGAAGAGGCCAAGATGGATTATTACGTCAACAATGCCGATCTCGCCGCCTTCACCGCACTGCTGCCCGACGCCCGCTTCGCGCCGGTCATTCCGGGCTGGGAAGAGATCGCCCAGATCACGTCCGACGCCATGCAGAAGATCTATCTCGGCGGCGACCCCGAGGCCGGCCTGAAGGACGCGGCGGCGAAGGCCAATGCCGTGCTGAAGAAATAGGGCGTATCTCCCTGCGCCCCGTGGCGCGCCCCAGACTCAGGCGGGGCGCGCCACATCTTGCAGATGCGAATTTTGGATTCGCCAGCCAGGCCAGCCGATGCAAAATCGTTTCCTGCCCTATCTCCTGACCTTGCCCAGCCTGTTCCTGGCGGCGGTCGTCATCTTCTGGCCGGTCTGGGACCTGATCCAGATCTCGACGCATGACGTCAACCGCTTCGGCCAATTGCGCGAGTTCAGCGGCCTTGCCAATTTTGCCTCGCTTGCCGCCGATCCCGACTTCGTCGCGGCACTCTGGCGTACCGGTGTGTGGACCGTGCTGGTGGTCGGCGGCGCGCTGCTGCTGTCGGTGCCGGTGGCGATGATCCTCAACACCGATTTCTACGGCCGTGGCCTTGCCCGCGTCATCATCATGCTGCCCTGGGCGGTGTCGCTGACAATGACGGCGGTGGTCTGGCGTTGGGCGCTCAGCGGCGAAAGCGGCATGCTGAATTCGGCGCTGCTTGGCCTTGGCCTGATCGACCACAACATCCAGTGGCTGGCCAGCGCCGAGACGGCGTTCCCGATGCAGGTGCTGATCGGCATATTGGTGACGGTGCCGTTCACCACGACGATCTTCCTCGGCGGCCTGTCGTCGATCCCGGACGATCTCTACGAGGCGGCGGCGCTCGAGGGCGCCACGCCGCTGCAGCAGTTCCGCGAGATCACCTTTCCGCTGCTGAAGCCCTTCATCAACATCGCCATCGTGCTCAACACCATCTACGTCTTCAACTCCTTCCCGATCATCTGGGTGATGACGCAGGGCGGGCCGGCCAACTCGACCGACATCCTGGTCACCCACCTCTACAAGCTTGCCTTCCGCATCGGCAAACTGGGCGAGGCCTCGGCGGTGTCGCTGGTGATGTTCGCCATATTGCTGGTCTTCACCATGATCTATGTGCGGTTGGCGATGCGGGAGCAGCGCGCATGACCAGCAAACTCAAACGCACCATCGTCGCCTGGCTGCTTTTGGCGCCGCTGATCGTGGTGACGCTCTTTCCCTTCGCGGTGATGTTGCTCACCGCAGTCAAGCCGCGGCAGGAGGTGCTGTCGCCGACTTGGTGGCCAAGCGAGTTCCGCTGGTCGAATTTTGCCGACATGTGGGTGGCGACCGGCTTCGGCCAGGCGCTGGCCAATTCGCTCTATGTCTCGCTCATCGCCACCGTCGGCGCCATCCTCATCTCCGTTCCCGCTGCCTATGCCATGTCGCGTTTTCGCTTTGCCGGCTACGGCGCCTTCCGCCAGTTCCTGCTGATCTCGCAGATGATTTCGCCGATCGTGCTGGTGCTCGGCCTGTTCCGGCTGATGGCCGCCTGGGGGCTGGTCGAATCGACGACGGCGCTCGGCTTCATCTACATGGCCTTCAACGTCGCCTTCACCGTCTGGATGCTGCAGAGCTATTTCGACACCATTCCGCGCGACCTCGAAGAGGCCGCCTGGATGGAAGGCGCAGGCCGCTGGCTGACCCTGCGCAAAGTGTTCCTGCCGCTCTGCCTGCCGGCCATCGCGGTCACCGCCATCTTCACCTTCATCAACGCCTGGAACGAGTTCGTCGTGGCGCTGACCATGCTGCGCAGCCAGGAAAGCTATACGCTGCCGATCCAGGTCTTTTCTCTCGTCGCCGGCCGCTACACGATCGAGTGGCATCACGTCATGGCGGCGACACTGCTGGCGACATTGCCGGTGGCGATCCTGTTCATCTGGCTGCAGCGCTACCTCGTGCGCGGGTTGGCGCTCGGGGCCGTCAAATAGAATTTGCATTGCACGGAGCTTACATGCGCATCTTCACCGCCTCGCTGGCGACGGAAACCAACACCTTTTCGCCGGTGCCGACGGACCGGGCCTCGTTCGAGATGGCCTTCTATGCCGGACCGGGCAAGCATCCGGAGACGCCGACGCTGTGCTCGTCGCCGATCGTCGCCTTGCGCCGGCGCGCGGCCAAGGAAGGGCTGACCGTGATCGAAGGCACCGCGACCTGGGCCGAGCCCGGCGGCCTGGTGCAGCGGCAGACCTTCGAGGCGCTGCGCGACGAGATCCTCGATCAGTTGAAGGCGGCGCTGCCGGTCGACGCGGTCATTCTCGGCCTGCACGGCGCCATGGTGGCGCAAGGCTATGACGATTGCGAAGGCGACCTGCTGGAATGTGTGCGCGGGATTGTCGGACCTGACGTGGTGATCGCCTGCGAGTTCGATCCGCACAGCCATCTTACGCCCAAGCGCGTGGCGGCGTCCGACATCATGGCCTATTTCCTCGAATTCCCGCATACCGATTTCTACGAACGCGGCGAGCATGTCGTCGAGCTGGGACTGGCCGCCGCGCGCGGCGAGACCAAGCCGGTCATTTCGACCTTCGACTGCCGGATGATCCAGGTGCTGCCGACCAGCCGCGAACCGATGCGCTCCTTCGTCGACCGCATCAAGGCGCTGCACGGCAAGGACGGCGTGCTGTCGGTTTCCGTCATCCACGGCTTCATGGCCGCCGACGTGCCGGAAATGGGCACGCGCATCCTCGTCGTGACCGACAATGACAAGGCCAGGGGCGACGCGCTGGCGGAGCGGCTGGGACGGGAACTCTATGCCATGCGCGAAAAGACGGCGATGACGATGCTCGATACCGCCGACGGCATTGACCGGGCGCTGGCGGTGCGTGCCGAGAACCCCGGCAAGCCGGTGGTCATCGCCGACATCTGGGACAATCCCGGCGGCGGCGTTCCCGGCGACGGCACCTTCGTGCTGCGCCAGATGCTGGCGCGTGGCCTCGACAGATTCGGCGTGGCGACGATCTGGGACCCGATCGCCGTCACCTTCTGCCTGGCGGCCGGCGAGGGCGCGGTCATCGACCTGCGTTTCGGCGGCAAGGCCGGGCCGCAGGCTGGCGAGCCGATCGACGCCCGCGTCAAGGTGCTGAAGGCCGTTGCCGAGGGCTGGCAGAGTTTCGGGCCGAGCCGGGTGACGCTCGGGCCAACCGCGCTGGTGCGCATCGAAGGCACCGAGGTCGACATCATCCTCAACACCAACCGAACCCAGACCTTCGAGCCGGACATTTTTGCCAATATCGGCGTCGATCCGCTGGGCAAGGATATGCTGCTGATCAAGTCGACCAACCATTTCTACGCCGGCTTCGCGCCGATCGCGGCGGAGATCATCTACGTCACGGCGCCAAGTTCGTATCCCAGCAATCCGGCGGTGACGGACTACAGGAAGCTGACGCGGCCGGTCTGGCCGAGGGTGAAGGATCCGTGGAAGCTGCCAATCTCCCCCACGAGGGGCGAGATCGGCTAATTACACCAATCCGCGCTTCACCATCATCGCTTCCGGCGAAGGCATCTTGCCGCGAAACGCCGTGTAAAGTTCCTCGGGGTCCTTCGAGCCGCCGGCGGCGTAGATGTTCTTGCGCAGCCTTTCGGCCAGTGCCGGGTTGAAGGGATCGCCGGTCTCCTCGAAGGCAGCGAAGGCGTCGGCGTCCAGCACTTCCGACCACATGTAGGAATAGTAGCCGGCCGAATAGCCGTCGCTCGAGAAGACATGGCCGAAATGTGGGGTGCGGTGGCGCATCGCGATGGTGCCGGGCATGTTGAGTTCTTCCAACGTTTCGGCTTCGAAACGAAGCGGTTCCGCCGGCGCATCGGGCCGGGCGTGATAGGCCATGTCCATCAAGGCGGAAGACGTGAATTCCACCGTGGCGAAGCCGGCGCCGAAGGTGCGCGTGGCCAGCATCTTGTCGAGCAGCGCCTTCGGCATCGGCTTGCCGGTCTTGACGTGCAGCGCGTGCTTTTCAAGCACCGCCGGTACCGTCAGCCAGTGCTCGTAGAGCTGCGAGGGCAGTTCGACGAAATCGCGGCTGACCGAAGTGCCTGCAACTGACGGCCAGGTGACGTCGGTCAGCATGCCGTGCAGCGCATGGCCGAATTCGTGGAACAGCGTCTTCGCCTCGTCGACCGAGAGCAGGGCCGGCTCGCCGGCCGGCGGCTTGGCGAAGTTCATGATGTTGTAGATAACCGGCTTGGAGCCGCGGCCGAGTCTATAGCCGGACTTCAGCGCGCTCATCCAGGCGCCGGAACGCTTCGAGGGCCGCGCGAAATAATCGGCGAGGAACAAGGCACGCTCGCTGCCATCGGCATTTTTCACCACGAAGACGCGAGCATCCGGGTGCCAGGCGGTGATGCCCGTCTTCTCCTCGAAGGTGATGCCGAAAAGTCTGGTCGCGACGTCGAAGCAAGCGTCGATCACCCGGTCGAGCTGCAGATAGGGTTTCAGCTCCGCCTCGTCGAAAGCGAATTTTTCCGCGCGCAGCTTCTCCTGGTAGAAGCGCCAGTCCCAGGCGGCGAATTTCTCGTTGCTGCCGGCTTGCGCCGCCAGGCGCTCCAATTCCTTCTGGTCGGCGGCCGCCTTTTCCAGTGCCTTTTCCCAGACGGGATCGAGCAGGTCGTGCACCGCCTTCGGCGTCTTGGCCATGGTGTCGTCAAGCTTCAGCGCGGCGAAGGAGGCGTAGCCGAGCAGCCCGGCCTTTTCGGCGCGCAGTTTCAGCATGTCGCGCACCACTTCGGTGTTGTCGCTGGCGCCGCCATTCTGGCCGCGCATGGTGAAGGCTTTGAAGGCGATCTCGCGCAGGTCGCGGCGTTCCGAGAAGGTCGTGAACGGCTCATAGATCGAGCGCGACAAAGTGACGGCGTAGCGCCCCTTTTGGCCGCGCATCTCGGCGGCCTCGGCCATCGAGCTCCTCAGGAAATCCGGCACGCCGGCAAGGTCGGCCTCGTCGAGGAACAGCGCCCAGTCGCGCTCGTCGGCCAGCACGTTCTGGCCGAAAGCCGTGCCGAGCGACGACAACTCCTCATTGATCTTGGCAAGCCGCTTCTTGCCTTCGGCGTCGAGCTTGGCGCCGGAGCGGACAAAACCTTTCCAGGTTTTCTCCAGCACCCGCAGCGTCTCGGCGTCGAGGCCGAGGCTTTCGCGGCGCTGGTAGAGGTCGTCGATGCGGGCAAACAGCTTCTCGTTCATCGAAATCGCCGAAAAATGCCTGGACATCTTCGGCGAGATGTCGCGCTCCAGCGCCTGGATGGTCTCGTTGGTGTGGGCGCCGGCGCGGCACCAGAAGATCGACGAGACCTGATCGAGAGCCTCGCCGCCGAGCTCCAGCGCGGCAAGTGTGTTTTCGATGGTCGGCGCATCCTTGTTGCCGGCGATCGCATCGATCTCCGCCTCATGCGCCTTCAGCGCCGCGTCGAAGACCGGGGAAAAATCGCCGTCGCCGATATGGGCGAAATCGGGCAGGCCGAGCGGCCCCTGCCACGCGGTCAGCGGATGGGCGGCGAGGTCGACGGCTTTCGTGGAAGGCATGGAGGGTCTTTCGCTGGCGTCAAGGAGGAGGGAGTGTCACCGATGTAGGGCGCGGCCCACGAGGCCGCAATATGGCAGGTGGCCGATCCGCCTCAATAGGCTTCGCAGTTTTCGGCGATGGCCGCCTGCGAGCTGGCGGTGATGCGGTTGCCGGCCACCGCGAAGGTTTCCTGCATCAGCATGTCATTGTCGGGGAAGTCGTAGCAGGCGATCACCGTGGTGATGCCGCCCTCGCTCTTCTCGATGCGGTGGCGGATCTCAGCGCCCACAACCGCGCCTTTCCATTCGCCGATCGCCGCGATGAATTCCTGCTTGCTCTGGACGATGCCGAGATCATCGAGCTTGATGCGGACGTCGTCGGCAAGCAGGTCGGCGAGTTCGGTGCGGTCGGCGACCAGCAGCGCAGAATACCAGCGGCTGATGATGGCGCCGTCATCGGCGCGCGCGGCAATGATCGCTATCAGCAGGGCGGCGGCGGTGAAGACGGCCGACCGGAGGTTCCTCACCGGGCGCGCCTTACCGTTCATTCCAGCACCGGCCGCTCGAAATCGCCGGTTTCCTTGTTCATCACCCAGAGCTCACCGGTAGAAATGTCGAACCAGGCCCCGTGCAGCGACAGCCGCCCCTTGCCCTCGAGGATCGAGACACAAGGAAAGGTCCGGAGGTTGGCGATGGAATAGCGGATCGAGATGCGTTCAAGCGCTGTCTGGCGCTCCACCGCCGTCATGAAGGTGCTGGAGGAGACCGTTTCGGCGGCAGGCGCGATCAGGCTCATCCATTTGCCGATGAAATCGCCGGGAGACAGCGGCGCGGCATTGGGGTCGAGCGCGGCGCGGATGCCGCCGCAGCGGCCATGGCCCATGACGACGATGTTCTTGACCTTGAGGCTCTGCACCGCGAATTCGAGCGCCGCCGAGGTCGAGTGAAACTCGCCATCCGGCTCGTAGGGCGGCACCAGATTGCCGACATTGCGCAGCACGAAGAGTTCGCCCGGCCCGGCGTCGAAGATTGCCTCGGGGGCCGAGCGGGAGTCGCAACAGGCGACGATCATCGTCTCAGGGGCCTGCCCCTCGCTGGCGAGCTCGCGGTAGCGGCCGCTCTCGGTGAGGTAGCGGCCATTCATGAAATTGCGATAGCCGGCGAGGAGGTGATCGGGAAGATGAGGCATGGGCGGCTAAGGCCTTTCCGGGGTTGGAGGCGGCAGCTCGTTGCGGTCGAGAAAGCCTCTAACGGCAAAAGCCCGTTGCGAGCAATGCAGAATTGTTGGGGCTGGTTATAAACGCCATGCACATAAGCGGGACGTCCGCCGACATTGTCATGCCCAGAGGGCGACCGGTATGCCAAAACCGTCAGCGAGTGGCGGGTTGGGAAATGGCCTCGCGCTGCCGCTGGCGATGCGGCCGGCGATCAGCATCATGACCGCCGCATCGAGGAAATCGTCGGCGGCCGCGCCACGCGGCGGCGGCTGGTCGAGAAAGTCGATGGCATAGCCGTGCCGGCTCAGCAGCGCCTTGCGCTCCGCCATGCCGGCCGGATTGATGCTGCCCTTGATCTTCTTCGGCAGCAGCATCGCCCGGTCGCCATTCAGGCGGCTGAAGGCGACTTCCGGATGCGATTCGAAGACGCGGCCGCGCAGATCGGGCCGGGCGATCAGCAGGGCGTCGATCTCGCGGATCTTCGAGAAGATGCCGAAGGCCTGGATGGAAACGCCGCGCGGCGGATCGGATGTGGCCCTTGCCACCTCGCTTGCCCTGCGATGCGCGGCGTACCAGGCTTCGATTGTGGTGAAGTCGCTGATCTCGGCATAGAGCGCCGCGCGGGACGGGATCGAAAAGACGCTGGACTGGCGCGCGCCAAGCAGCGGCCTGACCAGCGCCTCCGGTCCGCGGCCGCCCTTGCTGGAGAATTCGGGCAGGCCGATCGGCATGTCGACGGCGACAATCGCATCGTCGGGAGTTGCCGCGAGCAGCGCCGCGAAACTGGGGAAGATTTCAACCGAGGGCGTTGAACCGGGGTTGCGCCGCACGGCGATCCAGCCGGCCCTGCAGCCGTCAGCGCCGATCAACACGGCCCCGGCCGAATTCACGCCCGGCGGTCCCGCCCCGGATGCGTGAGATGGCGCAGCTGCACCATCGCCATCGGGTGCGACAGGCTCTGGGCGTCGGTTTCGAGCTGCAGCTCGTCGCCGCCGCGCTTTGCCGTGCGCGCCAGGATCTCGTAGACCGCCGCGGTGGTCGATTGCAGCGCCTTGATCGCCGGCTGGCCGGAGAGGATGCGGGCGAGATAGACAGCCGCCGTCAGATCACCCAGGCCGTTCGGCGGCTTGTCGATCAGGCGATGTTCGGCCAGCAGCGCCTGGGCGCCGTCGAGCAGCAGATTGCCGGTGCCGCCAGTCATCATCGATTGTGCCGAAGTGACCAGCATCGTCGACGGCCCGGCATGGAGTGCTGCCGCGATCACCGATTTCAGATCGGGCAGCGGCGCGCCGGCCATCCATTCCAGCTCGTAGCGGTTGGGGGTGGCGATGTCGGCGATCGGCATCAGCCGGTCGCGCATGGCGGCGGCGGTGGGCTCGGGCACATAGAGGCCGCCGGAATCGCCCATCACCGGATCGCAGATATAGACGGCATCGGACGTCCTGGCCTTGACGGCGGCGACCAGCGAGGCGACGGCCTCGGCCTGGCCGGCCTCGCCGAGATAGCCCGACAGCACCGCGCCGACCTCGCCCAGCCATGGCGCGCGCTCGAGATCGGCCATCAGCGCCTTGAATTGGTCGAGCGGCGGCACGATGCGCGTCGCCCGCCCATGGCCGGGATGCCAGGGCAGGATGACCGTCGGCACCGCCCAGACCGGAAAGCCCAGGGTCTCCAGCGCAAAGACGGCGGCACGATTGCCGACCGAGCCACGGGCGACATGGCTGGAAATGACGATGACCGCACGCGGCGCGTCGGGTTTTTCGGCGCTCATTGTTTTTTGATTCCTAGCTGCCCCGGATGAGGAAAAGCACGAGCCAGACCATCAGGCCCAGCGCCAGAAGCAGGCCGAGTATCCTGCCAATGCGCGTGCCCCAGACCTCGATCGGGTCGGTACGGTCGGCATCGGCGGCGGTGACATGGTCGCGCACGCCTTTCGTCGTTCGCGCCACGAAGGAGGTACCGGCCGGATCGGTCTCCTGCGCGACACGCTCGAGGATGCGGCGCGATTCCCTGTCGCTGTCCTGGCGTTGCGCCATGATGATATCCCGTTTTGACCGGACCTTATCGCGTTCGCGCGGCCAATCACAGGGCCTTGCGGCAAGGCGATGGATGCCGTCGCTGGTCCGGAGGCCGATGCCGTTTTCTTGCGCGCCGATTGTGGTAATGCTTCGCATGCAACTTCTATCGAGGGACCCATCATGCTCGCCCAGCGCCTTGCTCGACCATCGCCATTCCGCACGCTGCCCGCCTTCCTGATGATGGCAATCGTGCTGCCGCTGCTGGCCGGCTGCGGCTACAACACGATCCCGACAGCGGAGGAAAACGCCAGGGCGGCCTGGAGCGAGGTGCTGAACCAGTATCAGCGCCGCGCCGACCTCATCCCCAATCTGGTCGAGACGGTCAAAGGCTATGCCTCGCATGAAAAGGACACGCTGGATGCGGTGGTCGAGGCGCGCGCCAAGGCCACGCAGATCACGGTGACGCCGGAAACGCTGAAGGACCCCGAAGCCCTCAAGAAGTTCCAGGATGCCCAGGCCGGGCTGACCAGCGCGCTGTCGCGGCTGATCGCGG
Organism: Mesorhizobium sp. B2-4-19; assembly: GCF_006441315.1. Taxonomy (NCBI): domain Bacteria; kingdom Pseudomonadati; phylum Pseudomonadota; class Alphaproteobacteria; order Hyphomicrobiales; family Phyllobacteriaceae; genus Mesorhizobium; species Mesorhizobium sp. B2-4-19. Next base: position 81,242 of record NZ_VFUV01000010.1, read on the forward strand.
TGTCGGAGGCCTATCCCGACCTCAAGGCCAACCAGAATTTTCTGGCGCTGCAGGCCCAGCTCGAGGGCACCGAGAACCGCATCGCGGTGGCACGGCGCGACTACATCCAGGCGGTCAGGGACTACAATCTGACGCTGAAGACCTTCCCGTCAGTGCTGTGGGCGACCTTCTGGTTCCGCAGCAGCGAGCCCTTCGCCAACTTCACCGTCGACGAAGACAAGATGCAGCCGCCGAAGGTCGATTTCGGCACGAAGCAGGGCGGATAATTCGCTAAATCGGCTGAGCGTCTCTTTGCAACAAGACGGACCGCTGGCGTGCAAACACCCCCCTCTGTCCTGCCGGACATTTCCCCCTCAAGGGGGGAGATCAGTCGTGGTCCAGGCTTTCGCCAATTCTCAGCCTCTCAAGGTGAGACCCGGCAACGAAGCTGCCAATCTCCCCCCTTGAGGGGGAAATGTCCGGTAGGACAGAGAAGGGGGCCTCGCGCTTACCTCACCCTTCTTGGCCTTCTTGCCAGCCTCCTTTTTCTCCCCCTGGCCGCCCGCGCCGCGGACCTGCCGGCGCTGACCGGCCGCGTCGTCGACAATGCCGGCATCATCGATGCCGGCACAAAAGCGGCGCTGACGCAGAAGCTCGCCGATTTCGAGACAAAGGGCTCCGACCAGATCGTCGTGGCGACGATCCCCAGCCTCGACGGCGAGGAGATCGAGCCCTACGCCAACCGGCTGTTCCGCTTCTGGAAGCTCGGCCAGGCCAAGGAGAACAACGGCGTGCTTTTGCTGGTCGCCAAGAACGACCACAAGATGCGCATCGAGGTCGGCTACGGGCTGGAAGGCACGCTGACCGACCTGCACACCAGGCTGATCATCGAAAACGACATGGTGCCGGCGTTCCGCGCCGGCGATTTCTCCGGCGGCATCAGGAAAGCCGTCGACGACATGGTCATGGTGCTGGAAGGCCATCCGGAGGAACTGGAAGCGCGCGGCAAGCGCAACAACCAGCAGGCGCCGTTCAATTCCGACGACCTGTTCTTCGCCATTTTCATCAGCATCTGGGCGATCATCTTCTTCGGCAGCATCGCCGCCTCCATCCTGCCGCCGATCTTCGGCCAGAAGCTCGGGCCAGGACGCTATCGCTGGCTCGGCATGACCTTCGAGCCAGGCCGGCGCTCCTCAAGTGGCGGCTGGTCCTCCGGCAGTTCCGGCGGCGGCTGGTCTTCGGGCGGCGGTGGCTTTTCCGGCGGCGGCGGTTCGTCCGGCGGCGGCGGCTCCTCGTGAAGCTGGTGACGGCATGACGACACGCCGCCTGCCGAGGCCCGGCCGTTTCAACCCGACGATCCACGTTGTCCTGGCCGTTCTGGCGCTGCTTTTGTCCTGCTTCGCGGTCTTCGCCGCCGAATTGCCAGCGCTGACCGGCCGCGTCGTCGACAATGCCGGCATCATCGATGCCGGCACAAAAGCGGCGCTGACGCAGAAGCTCGCCGATTTCGAGACAAAGGGCTCCGACCAGATCGTCGTCGCCACCATCCCCAGCCTCGACGGCGAGGAGATCGAGCCCTACGCCAACCGGCTGTTCCGCTTCTGGAAGCTTGGCCAGGCCAAGGAGAACAACGGCGTGCTTTTGCTGGTCGCCAAGAACGACCACAAGATGCGCATCGAGGTCGGCTATGGGCTGGAAGGCACGCTGACCGACCTGCACACCAAGCTGATCATCGAAAACGACATGGTGCCGGCGTTCCGCGCCGGCGATTTCTCCGGCGGCATCAGGAAAGCCGTCGACGACATGGTCATGGTGCTGGAAGGCCATCCGGAGGAGCTGGAAGCGCGCAGCAAGCGCAATCCCGCCGACAGCAGCACCCCCATCGATCCGATCGTCGCGGTGTTCCTGGTCCTGTGGGCGACGATGTTCTTCGGCGGCCTGGCCATGGCGTTCCTGCCTCCGATGTTCGGCACCAAGCTGTCGCCGGGCGTGTATAGATGGCTGGGCAAGACGTTTCGTTACGGCAAGGGGCCAAGTGGATCCTCGGGCGGGAGCGGCTGGACGACCGGTTCGTCGGGCGGCGGCTGGTCGTCGGGCAGCTCCAGCGGCTGGTCGTCCGGGTCGAGCAGCGGCGGCGGGTTCTCGGGCGGCGGCGGCTCGTCCGGTGGTGGCGGTTCTTCAGGAAGCTGGTGAGACAATGGCAACACGACCGATCAGCTCGCAGGATCATGAGCGAATCGCCGATGCGATCCGCGCCGCGGAAACCAGAACCGACGGCGAGATCTACTGCGTCGTCGCCCATGCCAGCGACGGCTATTTCGCTCCGGCCGCCATGATGGCGACGCTAGGCATGCTGGTGGTCAGCCTTGCCGTCGCCTATGGGCTGGAGGCATGGTGGCTCACCATCCGCCTGCCGCATTTCGTCATCGCGCAATTGCTGGCGCTGGCCTGCGTGCTTGCCCTGTTGTGGGCTGTTCCCGGCCTGCGCATCCATATGGTGCCACGGCGGCTGCGCTATCAGGCGGCGCACACCAATGCGATCAAGCAGTTCCTCGCCCGCAACGTCCATCGCACCACGGCGCGCACCGGCGTGCTGGTCTTCGTCTCGATCGCCGAGCGCTATGCCGAGGTGGTCGCCGATTCGGGCATCGACGCCAAGGTCGGCCAGCATGTCTGGGACGGCGTGGTGCGTGATCTGACGGCGCATGCCGGCGATGACCGGCTTGCCGACGGCTTCGTCAAGGCGATCGAGCAGGTGGGGGCGGTGCTGGCCGAGCATTTCCCGGTCACGTCTGGCGATACCAACGAGCTCGACGACCATCTGGTCGAAATCTGAGAAGCCGCCTCTAGACGCACACTTGCCGGTCCGGCCTGCTTCCGGACAGGCTTTTGCGTGATGTCAGCAATGTGAGGATCGGCTGTGAGAAAGCGGCCGGCGGGCCGCCCCGGACTCTTGCAATCGGGCGATGCGGGTTTATGGTTAACAAATCATGAATACGCTGACGATCGACATCCGGAAAGCCGACCCGCGCGATGCAGGTGCCATTGCCGAAGTGCATTTGGAAGCCTGGCGCGGCGCCTATTCCGGCATCATTCCACACCGCACGCTGACGTCGATGATCAACCGCCGCGGCGCCGACTGGTGGGCGAATGCGATTCGCCGCGCCGCCACCGTTCTGGTCGTCGAAATCGGCGGCACCATCGCCGGCTATGCGACGATCGGCAAGAACCGCGCGCGGGAACTCAAGCAGCAGGGCGAGATCTACGAATTGTACCTGCGCCCGGAATATCAGGGCATCGGTCTTGGCCGGCGGCTGTTTTCGGCGGCCAGGGCGCGTCTTGCCGACCATGGCCTGAAGGGCATGGTGGTGTGGGCGCTGGAAGACAACCAGAACGCGCTGGCCTTCTATGCCGGCGCCGGCGGCCGCGATGTCGCCGAGGGTGTCGAGATCTTCGAGCAGAAAGCGCTGAAGAAGGTCGCCTTCGTCTGGGAATGACCGCCGAGCGATGATTGCGCAAAGCAAGGCGGGTACCGGTGCGGTATCCCAGTGAAATCACGACGCTGAAACATCTTGTGCCGATGATTGAACGCGCGTGACGCGATCGCGTCCCGCCTGACGTTCGCGAGCACCATTCGCCGCATTGCGCCATTGTGCGCCGCCCGCTATCTCCTCCCAACCGAGAGAGGGACAAATCCATGCGCATTGAAGCCGTAGCCACCGGAAAGAATCCGCCCGAAGACGTCAACGTCATCATCGAAGTGCCGATCGGCGGCGAGCCGATCAAGTATGAGATGGACAAGGAGGCCGGCACGCTGTTCGTCGACCGCTTCCTGCACACTTCGATGCGCTATCCCGGCAATTACGGCTTCGTGCCGCACACGCTGTCGGGCGACGGCGATCCGATCGACGTGCTGGTCTGCAACACGCGCGCGCTGGTGCCGGGCTGCGTCATCAATGTGCGGCCGATCGGCGTCTTGATCATGGAAGACAATGCCGGCCAGGACGAGAAGGTCATCGCGGTGCCGTCGCCCAAGCTGACGCTGCGCTACGAGAACGTCACCGAGTATACGCAGCTGCCCGACATCACCCTGCAGCAGGTGCAGCACTTCTTCGAGCACTACAAGGATCTCGAGCCCGGCAAATGGGTCAAGATCGAAGGCTGGCACGATTCCAAATATGCCAAGAAGATGATCGTCGACGCGATCGAACGGGCGAAGAAGAGCAAGTAGCTTGGAGCGGTCCACGGTTTCACAGAAACGGCAAACCGCTCTAACTTTTTGTCTGACGCAATTCCGGACGGAAAACCGCTTCACACTTTTCCGGGAATTGCTCTGGCCGGTCAGTTATCCACCCGGCCGAAAGCCGGCACATTGCCGATGACGGTGTGCCGGTCCTTGCCGCAGGCGAAGGTTCGCGCCTTCTCGTCGGCGAGCTTGCGCGCCTGATCGTTGGCTTGCGGGTTGCCGGTGGCCAGCACAAGGCCGACCGTGCAGCTATCTCGCGCGTCCATCTGGCCGACCTTGGCGACAAGCAGCACGTCGGTCGACTTGTTCTGATCCTCGGCATCGCCGATCGTGCGGCGGTGGATGACCGCGAAGGGCACGGCCTTGTCGCCATTGGTTTCGATGCGCCATTCAACCTTGGCCGCGGACGAATTGAAGCCGGAAAAACTCTCCCAGACGGACGTCATGTCGCCGCCGGGCGGAAAACCGTAGAACAGCGATTCACGGGCGTCGTCATAGGCGATGAGCACTGGATAGCCGCGATAACCCGAACAGGCGAGATCGGCCCAGTCGCCATCGCCTTCTGCGGCCTGCGCATAGGTCACGCAATCCTTCTTCGAGTCGAGATCGGTATAGGCGCTGGATATGTCGCCGGCACGAGCCGCCTGACACAGGCCGGCAAGCGCAAGCGCGATCAGAATGGCACGCATGACGACAATCTCCAATTAGGCGGAGCAACGTATCGCCAAACGTTATTTCTTCAAGCTCGCTTCGATCAGCAGATCGGCGTTCGTCGCCACCGACTGGGCGGGGCCGCCGAGGCCGAACAGCTGGCCGCTGATATAGGCGCCTTCGATCAAAAGCAGCAGCCCGTCACCCAGCGTGTCGGCGTCTTGCGCTCCCATCGCGGCGGCCATGGCGCGCAGCCGGCGGCGCAGCTCCTGCTTGTTGGCCTCGCTCACCACGCGGGCCGGATGGCTGTGGTCGGGATACTCGACCGCCGCGTTGGTCATGCCGCAGCCGCGATAGTCGGCCACCTGCGTGCGCTTGCCAATGCGGGTCAGGAAAGCCTTGATCTGCGCGCGCGGGTCGCCTGGATGGGCTTTGACGGCCTCGTCGAAACGTTCCCAATATTCAAGATCGTATTGCCGAAGATAGGAAGCGGCCAACTCGTCCTTGGAAGGGAAGCTGCGATAGAGGCTGGGCTTGGTGACGCCGGCGCGTTTGACGATCTCGTCGACGCCGATTGCCCTGATGCCGCGCCGGTAGAAGAGGTCATACGCCACGTCGAGGATCTTCTTGGCCGCCTTCGGCGGCGCCGATGCATGATCGTCGCTGATGGACAGTTCAATATTTTTGTCGGTTGGCATCATGGGACTCGATTGACAATGTTACCGATCGGTACGTATACATGCTCCCGTCTTGCAACGTACCGGTCAGTAACATGATAGCTCAATCCCGTCCGTTTGGCCAGCGCTACGCCTTCGTAGTGGTCGGTGTCATCTTCCTCTGCCTGCTGATCGCCGCCGGGCTGCGCTCGGCGCCCGCCGTCATGATGCTGCCGCTGGAAAACAGCTTCGGCTGGCGGCGCGATGTCATCTCGCTGGCGGCCGGCGTCGGCATCCTGCTCTATGGTCTGACGGGTCCGTTCGCCGCCGCGTTGATGGAGCGGATCGGGCTGCGCCGCACGCTGATCGCATCGCTGCTGGTGATGTCGGTTTCGACCGCTCTCAGCCTGCTGATGACCAAGCCCTGGCATCTCTTCATCACCTGGGGCGTCTTCTCGGGCATCGGCTCCGGCGCTGTTGCCAGCGTGCTTGGCGCCACCATCGTCAACCGCTGGTTCAAGACCAATCGCGGCCTGGTCATGGGATTGATGTCGGCCTCCAGCGCCACCGGCCTGCTGGTGTTCCTGCCGCTGCTCGCCTCGCTGGCGCAATCGGGCGGCTGGAAGCCGGTCGCCATCGCCGTCGCGGTCGCCACGGCCTGTCTGCTGCCGCTGGTCTGGCTGCTGGTGCCGGAGCGCCCGGCCTCGATCGGCATGGTGCGCTTTGGCGCCGAGGCCGACGACGTGCCGCCGGTGCCGCCGGCATCGCAAGGCAATTTCCTGGCGCATACGCTGAACACGCTGCGCCGCGCCGCCGGCACGCGGGTGTTCTGGTACCTGTTCGCCACCTTCTTCGTCTGCGGCTTTACCACCAACGGGCTGGTCGGCACGCATCTGATCGCCTTCTGCGGCGACATGGGCATCGGCGAGGTGCAGGCCGCCGGACTGTTGTCGATGATGGGCATTTTCGACCTGATCGGCACGACGCTGTCGGGCTGGCTCACCGACCGTTTCGATCCGCGCAAGCTGCTCGGCGTCTACTATGCCATCCGCGGCCTGTCGCTGATCTACCTGCCCTATTCCGGCTTCTCGGCGACCAGCCTGATCATCTTCGCCGTGCTTTACGGCCTCGACTGGATCGCCACCGTGCCGCCGACGCTGAGGCTCGCCAACGAGGCGTTCGGCGACCGCAGCGGCCCGATCGTGTTCGGCTGGATCGTCGCTGGCCATCAGGTCGGTGCGGCCACCGCGGCCGCCTTCGGCGGCACGATGCGCGAGCTGCAGGGCAATTACGAACTGGCTTTCCTCATCGCCGGCATGACGGCCATCGCGGCGGCCTGTATTTCGCTGCTGATCAACACCAGCCAGCCGGCTTTCGATCCGGAACCGCAAGCCGCGTAAGGCGAGGCGAGATAAGTGTGAATTCAGACAAGGCGATCTGACGGCCGTCGGATCGCCTCGTGCGTTTCAGGGCGTGTCGATGGTTGCCGCTGTCCGAGACCGCAATTTATCTGCGGTCAGTCCGGGTAACAGACCATCGGAATGTTCGGCCACACGGCGCTGTCGCAGTTGGCGGCGTCCTGGCGCTGCTTGAAGGCGGCGCTGACCGGCCCCGTCACCATCGGGTCAACGCCGTCGGGCGCATCGGCAAAGGCCCGTTCGGCGGTCTGGGTTTCTGCCTGCGCAACGGCCCGCGCGCTTTTCTGGGTCGCGGCAGCCGACTGCGCGGCGTTGGCCGCCAGCAGCAAGGCAAAGGCCATCGAAGCGATGAGCGGCCAAAATCGGTTGAGTTTATCGGTCATGTCGGTCGAACTGCCCGGGCCCCGAAAGGTTCCCGCCTTGGTTAACAAAATCATCTCACACGCAGATGCTTAAGATTTGATGAGTATTTGGTGTCGCGCTTCCCCTTTCGCAACTGCGAAAAACCCTGTATGAGCCGCGCAACCGAAAGAGGCAGCGCCTTTGGCCTGCTGCCTGCAACGCTTCCGAGACCCAGAACATGAAACTCCGTAATATCGCGATCATCGCGCACGTCGACCATGGAAAGACCACCCTTGTCGACCAGCTTTTGAAGCAGTCCGGCTCCTTCCGCGACAACCAGCGCGTCGCCGAGCGCGCCATGGATTCCAACGACCTGGAAAAGGAGCGGGGCATCACCATCCTGGCCAAGGCGACCTCGGTCGACTGGAAGGACACCCGCATCAACATCGTCGACACCCCCGGCCACGCCGATTTCGGCGGCGAGGTCGAGCGCATCCTGTCGATGGTGGATTCGGCGATCGTGCTGGTCGACGCCGCCGAGGGCCCGATGCCGCAGACCAAATTCGTCGTCGGCAAGGCGCTCAAGGTCGGCCTGAAGCCGATCGTCGTCATCAACAAGATCGACCGCCCGGACGCCCGCCATGTCGAGGTGGTCAACGAGGTGTTCGACCTGTTCGCCGCGCTCGACGCCACCGACGAGCAACTCGACTTCCCGATCCTCTACGGTTCGGGCCGCGATGGCTGGGTTTCGGAAAATCCGGAAGGTCCCAAGGACCAGCAGCTTGCGCCGCTGTTCGATCTCGTCATCAAGCATGTGCCGGCGCCGACCGTCCATCCCGGCCCGTTCCGCATGATCGGCACCATCCTGGAAGCCAACCCCTTCCTCGGCCGCATCATCACCGGCCGTATCGAATCCGGCACGCTGAAGGCCAACCAGGCGGTCAAGGTGCTGCACCATGACGGCACGCAGATCGAAACCGGCCGCATCTCGAAGATCCTGGCTTTCCGCGGCCTCGAGCGCCAGCCGATCGAGGAAGCCCAGGCGGGTGATATCGTCGCCATCGCCGGCCTGTCCAAGGGTACCGTCGCCGACACGTTCTGCGACCTGTCGGTGACCGAGGCGCTGCATGCGCAGCCGATCGATCCGCCGACCGTGACCATGTCCTTCCTGGTCAATGACAGCCCGCTCGCCGGCACCGAAGGCGACAAGGTGACCAGCCGTGTCATCCGTGACCGCCTGCTGCGCGAGGCCGAAGGCAATGTCGCGCTGAAGATCGAGGAATCGCCCGACAAGGATTCGTTCTTCGTCTCGGGCCGTGGCGAATTGCAGCTCGCCGTGCTGATCGAGACGATGCGCCGCGAAGGCTTTGAAATCGCCGTGTCGCGGCCGCGCGTCGTCATGCAGAAGGGCGAGAACGGCGAATTGCTGGAACCGGTCGAGGAAGTCGTCATCGACGTCGACGAGGAACATGCCGGCGTGGTCGTGCAGAAGATGTCGGAGCGCAAGGCCGAGATGGTCGAACTGCGCCCCTCCGGCGGCAACCGCCAGCGCATCGTCTTCCACGCGCCGACGCGCGGCCTGATCGGCTACCAGTCGGAACTTCTGACCGACACGCGCGGCACCGCCGTGATGAACCGGCTGTTCCATGCCTACGAGCCCTACAAGGGCGAATTGCCGGGGCGCACCAACGGCGTGCTGATCTCCAACGAGCAGGGCGAATCGGTCGCCTACGCCATGTGGAACCTGGAAGATCGCGGCCCGATGGTCATCGATCCGGGCGTCAAGGTCTATCAGGGCATGATCATCGGCATCCACTCCCGCGACAACGACCTCGAAGTGAACGTGCTGAAGGGCAAGAAGCTGACCAACATCCGCGCTGCCGGCAAGGACGAGGCGGTCAAGCTCACCCCGCCGATCCGCATGACGCTGGAACGCGCGCTGGCCTGGATCCAGGACGACGAGCTGGTCGAGGTGACGCCGAAGACCATTCGGTTGCGTAAGCTCTATCTCGACCCGAACGAGCGCAAGCGGTTCGAGAAGTCGTCCAAGGCGGTCGGCGCGGCATAAGTTTTTCTTCCGACGATTTTCCCAGAGGGGCGGAGCACAAGATGCTCCGCCCCTCTCGTTTACCCGCCGGCAGCACAGATGATCGCTTCCTGGTCCGGCTCGCCGGCCAGGTCGATCCGGACCGTCATCCCCTGGCGGGCCGGCTTGCGCAAGGCTTTGGTGCCATCCGGATCGACGACCAGCAGGCGCCGTTCCTCCAACGCCTGGAGCCGCGAGCGCGAGATGCCGAGTTCATTGGCGAGCAGACGATCAAGCCGGAGCGATGTCGGCATTTCGAGGCCGAGCTGGAGCTCCAGGGCCAACGCGGTTTCCCTGGCGCCGCCGAGCAACCGCTTATGCACCGCGACATCGGGAAACTCCTCGACGCGTCCCACCTGGTTGCGCAAGGCGACGACGTCGAAGGCATGGCGCCGCGCCAGTCCCGGGTCGTTGCTTTCGAGCGCCTGCAGCAGGGCCGGTTCGATGTCGCGGCGGTTGCAGCGTTCGAAAATGCCGAAATTCCAGGAATTGTCGCAGTCGACGCAGCGATAGATGAGCCACACGTCGATGCGCTTGCCATTGGCGTTGACGCGGAATTTTCCGCTGCAGTGATAGGCCTTCACGCTGCCGCAGCGATTGCAGTTGATCAGCGGTTGAGGTGCGAATTGGGCCGCGATCGCCCAGTGGATGCGTAGAGTGCCGGACATGCCGATAAGCCCTTCCCGTCGGGAAGTTCATCAGGTCGGCACGATCGAGATGCCCATGCGGGCGCGGCGTGGCGGTAGGCTGCGGAGATGGTCAGGTGTCGCTGGCGGAAAGCGCGCGACAGTGGTTCAGCAGTGCCAAACCGGTCTCGAACCGCCGCCCAGAGGAACACGTGAACATGAAACAGGCACCGCGGATGCGGCGCCATGCAAGTGTGTCGGGGGAGTTGACGAGACCGGCGGTTACTGAGGCAAAGTGAAGCTCGAAAATGTTTCGCGGCGGGTCTTTTAGCGGCAAGATGTCGAATCGACAAGCTACTTCATTTGTTGACCTATCACTACTTCAGCGGATCGGCTTTTGTCATCCTCGTAGCCCTCTTGGTAGGTCCTTTGCCCTTTGGAGGGTTTGGCGTCGGTGGATCAAATCTTGCTGCCAATGTGTCGTCCCGAGTGATCGCTCGGACAACCGCGCCTAGCAACTGAGTTCCAAAGCCGTCCTCTCCAAGCGTAAAGCTGGCTCTGCCGTAGTATCTCGAAACATCATGTCCTATACCTGCGCCTAATAGTTCAATATCTTCCTGATCTCTAATCCATTTAGTGGTTGCCACAAGATGGTCGTGCAGTATTCGTGGATCGTTCTCGGAAAGTGTTGAGTCGTCAACCGGAGCTCCGTCACTTAAAACGAGAACTATCTTTCTGTCGGCAGCCTGTTTTAAAATGCGAGAGCGAGCCCAAAGCAGCGCCTCTCCATCGATATTTTCTTTCAAAAGTCCCTCACGCAGCATGATTGCAAAGTTTGGCAAACTTTCTTGGAATGAATTCCGGTACTCTTTGTACAGAAGATATCTCACGTCGTTCAATCGACCTGGCGACTGTGGCTTGCCGTCCATAAACCAAAGCTCGCGTGATTGTCCTCCCTTCCATGCGCGGGTGGTGAAGCCCAGGATCTCGTGCGGAATTTCCATCTTTTGGAGCACGTTGCTGACTATCGAAATCCAGGTAGCGACAGTGTTTATTTTGTTTCCGCGCATGCTCCCGGAGTTGTCGATCAAAATAGTGACTGCGATTTTGGTTCGATCAGGCATTGCTCCGAGTAAATCCTCAGCAAGTTTTATTGCTGAATCATGAGATTTCTGACTAATTCCTAACCTTCGTACTAATAATGATTGAAGTTTGAGAGTGTCAGACGGCTCGGAAATTGTGGTAGGTACAATTACCTCGTCAAAAATAGTTGTATATGCGAAGTAATTAACAGACCGTAGTTCAATTAGTCGTGATGGTTCATGTTTTTGTCCCCGTGCGGATTCGATTACAGGGGAGTAACCTGCCATTTCTATCTCTGATAATGGGCTCGGAGGTGATAGAGGGATCCTTTCTGTAGTCGGTTTGGCTGTTGCGACTCTCAGAACTTCACGCAGTTCATCCATCGCCATTCCAATGGTTGAAGCCATTCCGGCGATAGCTTTCTTTAGTTCAGGGGTGCTAAGTGGATCAAATCGATACTGACGCCAATCGGCCCAGTTGCGTGTCTTCAATACGTCGGCAATTGCGTCTGTCCCTCCAGGGAAACCGGCTTCTAGCTGCTTCGCCTGTACATAGTAGATGGGCAAGATAAGCCGATCCTCTCCTAGGGCGTTTTCACGGATAAGGAAGGTCTCGAACTCTTTTCGACACATCTCGCTTCTAAAATAGGTCGGTGTGACGATCGGAATCAAAAACGTAATGTCCAGGATCGTAGTCTCGATTCGTTCCTTCCAGACCTGACCCCATTTAATATCATTCCGATCCTGAAAGATCGGAAAGTCTTCGCCAGTCTGTATCTTGACCTCGCCCTCGAGGCGTTGGCGTAGCTCCGTTATTCGACCAGAATCGTGATCATCGTCTGATCGCACGTAGCTGAGAAACGCAATCGGTTGCTTCGTCATCGTCTGCCTGCTCGGTAACATTCTTCAATGCGACTATAGCTATGATTGTACGACCGCAATAGACGCTCTACTCCCGCGAGTTAGATATTAACGGGTTGCAGCATCCACGTATTTTTGGGGGAATGCTGGTCGAGTTCCAGCCTGTAGGTTCACCACAGTCTTGGCCAGTCAGCCGCCCAAAGAAGAGTCCCGCCCCGCCGGTGCTACCGTCGCAGGAGCAACTGCGGTAATGTCAAAGTTGAACCGACCTTCTCAACCAGAGACTTGGCCATGCATCTCACCTCGCTGCTGATTTTCGCCGCCGCCTTGTTCGTTGCCGCCGGCTCACCCGGTCCGTCGATCGCGGCACTGGTCGCGCGCGTCATCACGAAGGGCTTTCGCGACGTGTTCCCCTTCCTGCTCGCCATGTGGATCGGCGAGGGCATCTGGCTGTCGCTGGCGGTGTTCGGACTTGCCATGGTGGCGCAGACCTTTCACTTCGCTTTTGTCGTGGTGAAGTGGGTCGGCGTCGCCTATCTCGCTTACCTTGCCTGGAAGATGTGGACGGCGCCTGTCGATGCCAAGGAGGGCGAGATGCCGCGCGAGGATTCGCCGGCGAAGCTGTTCTTCGCCGGCATGGCGGTGACGCTCGGCAACCCCAAGATCATGATGTTCTACCTCGCGCTGCTGCCGACCATCATCGACCTCGCTTCGGTCAGCATCGTCGGCTGGGTCGAGCTGACGGCGACCATGGCGGTGGTGCTGATCGCCATCGACCTCACCTGGGTGCTCGCCGCCTCACAGGCGCGCAAGCTGCTGACGAGCAAGCGCGCCATGAAGATCGCCAACCGCGTCAGCGCCACCACGATGGCCGGCGCCGCCGCGGCGATCGCGGCGCGGTCTTGAGCGTGATCCTGAGGTGAGGCGTCAGGCCATCATATTGATGATCGGTGCGATCTCGACGTTGCAGTTCGGCATGGCCAGCATCGGGCAGCCTTTGGCCTTCTCGGCGGCATCGTCGATATCCTTGGCCTCGATGATCGAGTAGCCGCCAGTCGGGTTGCTGCCGCCGTTGTTTTCTATCTTGCCGCCAGGCAGGACGGTCTTCGACATGCCGACTGGGTTGCCTTGGTCGACAACGGCCGAGCCAAGCTTTCCAAACCAGCCTGTCCAGGCGTCGGTCATCGCCTTTCGCTCGGCTTCGCTCGTCGGCATCTTGCCGGAGCCGTGATAGACATAGAGAAACTTCGCCATGTTCTCCTCCCGTGATGAGCAGCATTGAACCGGCATGCGGTCATGCCGCCCGCCGATCATCGGACCAAACTGGCAAACACGCAACGGAAATGAGAGATGACTAATATAAGGCGCGTTGGGCCTCCCGCGAGCCTCAACGCGCCATGGCGTGGTATTCGTCGTTCGGCCGCATGTCGATTGCCGCGGCCACCCGGTTCGACATGTTGAAGAAGGCCGCGGTCGAGGCGATGTCCCAGATGTCGCGGTCGCTGAAGCCGGCCTTGCGCAATGCCGCCCGGTCGGCCTCGACGATCTTGGCCGGCTCCTCTGTCAGCTTGACGGCGAATTCGAGCATCGCGGTCTGCCTCGGCGAAAGATCGGCGGCGCGGAAATTCATCACCATCATCTCGCCGAGCGCCGGGTCGCCCGACAGCTGGCGCACCGCGGCGCCATGCGCGGTCAGGCAGTAGTAGCAATGGTTGATGGAGGAGACTGCAACGGCAATCATCTCGCGCTCCAGCTTCGACAGGCCGGACTCACCCAGCATCAAATCATTGTACATGTCGGTGAAGGCGCGCAGTTTCTTGTCGTCGAAGGCATAGGCCTTGAGCACGTTGGGAACCAGGCCGAGCTTTTCCTCGCATTTGGCGAAATAGGCCTTTGTCGGCTCGCTCAGCTCTCCCGAGGCCAGATCAAGCGCTGAAATTTTGCCGGTCATGTGTCGTTTCTCCTCGTTGGATGATCGCTTGCCGCCGAATTCCGATAATTCTCGGCAAGCCGTCAAACCTTTGTCGCCAAACAGCGGTCATCTGCTACGATAGCCGTAAAAGCATTCGACGGGAGGGAATAGCGTCATGGCCAATCCAAAAACCGCAAATCCGCCAAAAAAGAGCGCGGTAAAGGGAGCGGCAAAGGCAGAAGACAGATCCGGCAAGCTCGCCGACTATCTGCTGGCCCGAGCTCCCGCCGAAGACATTGCCGCCTATGACGTCGCCGATCTCGTGCGCGCCGCCGATCTCGCCGGGCGCGCTGTCGCCAGACATAGAAAGGGCGATTGCGTCGTCGCCATAGATGTCGATTCCGGGGTCGTTCGCCAAGGCCGCCCGGTGACGGTGATCACCGTCGTCAACGACAACATGCCGTTCCTGTTCGATTCCGTCCTTGGCGAGATCACCGACAGCGCCGGTGAGCCTTTGCTGGTTACCCATCCGGTGATCGTCGTCAGGCACGGCAAGGGCGGCGTGGAGGAAATCCTCGGTGACGGCGGCCACGCCAAGGGCGACACCGGCCATGACCGGCTGAGCGTGATTCATGTCCATATCGGCCGCCTGCCGCCCGACCAGGCCGAAGCCTTGGCCGGTCGACTGAAGAAGCTGCTCGGCCAGGTGCGCGCCGCCGTGACCGACTGGAAGCCGATGCTGGCCCGCCTCGACCAGGCGATCTCCGAATTCCGCTACTCGCCGGTGCCACTCGACAAGACCAGCGTCACCGAGGCGATAGCCTTCCTCGAATGGCTGCGGGACGACAACTTCACCTTCCTCGGCATGCGCGAGTTCAAATACACCGGCAGCGAAAAGAGCGGCATGCTGGAGCGCGCCGACAAGCCCGGCCTCGGCATCCTGTCCGATCCCGACGTGCTGGTGCTGCGGCGCGGCACCGAAGCGGTGACCACCACGCCCGAGATTCGCGCCTTCCTGCACGGGCCGGAGCCGCTGATCGTCACCAAGGCCAATGCCAAGTCTTCCGTGCACCGCCGCATCTACCTCGATTACATCGGCGTCAAGACCTACACCGCCAAGGGTGTGCTGTCGGGCGAACTGCGCATCGTCGGCCTGTTCACCTCGACCGCCTACACGCGCTCGGTGATGAAGATACCGTATCTGCGGTCGAAGGCCGAAACCATCATTGCCAAATCCGGCTTCAATCCCGGTGATCATTCCGGCAAGGCGCTGATCAACGTGCTGGAGAGCTATCCGCGCGATGAACTGTTCCAGGTCCCGGTGCCGATCCTGCGCAAGCACGCCGAGGCTATTCTGGGCCTGGTGGAGCGTCCCCGCGTCAGGGCGCTGGTGCGTGTCGACCAGTTCGACCGCTTTGTCTCGGTCCTCGTCTTCGTGCCGCGTGACCGTTACGACAGCGTCGTGCGCGAGAAGATCGGCGCCTATCTGAAAACGGCGTTCGAGGGGCGGTTGTCGGCCTACTACCCGGCCTTTCCGGAAGGCGGTCTGGCGCGGGTGCATTTCATCATCGGCCGCTCCGGCGGCAAGACGCCGAAAATCGAGCAGGCGACGATCGAGGAAGCGATTCGCGACATTGTCCGCACCTGGGACGACGCGCTTCGGGAAACAGCGGCCGAGACCGGAGCCGATCCCGTACGGACGGCGATCGCCGCACGATTTTCCGAAAGCTATCGCGATAGTTTCTCGCCGGCCGTGGCGCTGGCCGATGCCGGGCGCATTGCCAGGATCAGCGCCGCCAATCCGATCGCCATCGACTATTACCGCCATGCCGAGCAGAAGCCGCACCAGGCGGCGCTGAAGATCTACCACCACGGCAGCCCGGTGGCGCTGTCGCGGCGTGTGCCGGTGCTGGAAAACATCGGCTTCCGCGTCATCAGCGAGCGCACCTTCGAGGTCGGCGACGACCAGCCCGGCATGATCAACGCCGATCAGCCCGGCATGGTCTTCATCCACGACATGGAACTGGAGAACAGCTACGGCAAGCCGATCGACCTTACCGATGGCGGCGCGCTGTTCGAGGACGCTTTCCTGTCGGTGTGGCGCGGCGACGTCGACAATGACGGCTATAATGGCCTCGCCCAGACCGCCGGCCTGTGGTCCGGCGAGATCACCATCCTGCGCGCCTATGGCCGCTATCTGCAGCAGGCCGGCATTCCGCAAAGCCAGGATTTCATCGCCGCGGCGCTTAACCGCTATCCGGAGATCGCGCGCGGCCTGCACGCGCTGTTCATCGCCCGGCTTGGGCCAACGGCTGAAACGGAAGGCGTGGTGGCGGCAAAGCACCTCAAGGCCAAGATCAGGGATGCGCTGGAAGATGTGCCCAACATCGACGACGACACCATCATCCGCCGCTACCTCAATCTGATCGAAGCCTCGCTGCGCACCAATCATTTCGTTGCCGATACGGACGAGAAGGGCCAGTCGCTGGCGATCAAACTCGACTCGCAGGCGATCGAGGGACTGCCGGCGCCACGGCCATGGCGCGAGATCTTCGTCTACGGTTCCGAGGTCGAGGGCGTGCATCTGCGCTTCGGCCCGGTGGCGCGCGGCGGCCTGCGCTGGTCGGACCGCGCCCAGGACTACCGCACCGAGGTGCTCGGCCTGGTCAAGGCGCAGCAGGTCAAGAACGCCGTCATCGTGCCGGTCGGCGCCAAGGGCGGCTTCTTCCCCAAGCGCCTGCCGACGGGCGGCAGCCGAGACGCGATCTTCGAGGCCGGCACCTCGGCCTACAAGAATTTCGTCTCCAGCCTCTTGTCGATCACCGACAATATCGGCCTGGACGGGGTCATCCCGCCGGCCGGCGTCAAGAGGCGCGACCCGGATGATCCCTATTTCGTCGTCGCCGCCGACAAGGGCACGGCGACCTTTTCCGACACCGCCAACGCGATCTCCGAGAAGCATGGCTTCTGGCTCGACGATGCCTTCGCCAGCGGCGGCTCTGCCGGCTATGACCACAAGAAGATGGGCATCACCGCCAAGGGCGCCTGGGAAGCGGTCAAGCGGCATTTCCGCGAGATCGATCGCGACATCCAGACCTCGCCTTTCACCGTCGTCGGCGTCGGCGACATGTCGGGCGACGTGTTCGGCAACGGCATGCTGTTGTCGCCGCAGACAAGGCTGATCGCCGCCTTCGACCATCGCGACATCTTCATCGATCCCGATCCCGACATGGCGGCCTCGATGGCCGAGCGCGAGCGCATGTTCGCGCTGCCGCGTTCGAGCTGGCAGGACTATGACAAGACGAAGCTGTCGGAGGGCGGCGTCATCGTCTCGCGCAGCCAGAAGTCGATCACCTTGCCGGCGGCGGCCGCGGCGGCGATCGGCCTGTCGAAGACGACCGCCACGCCGGCCGAGATCATGACCGCCATCCTCAAGGCGCCGGTCGACCTCCTGTGGTTCGGCGGCATCGGCACCTATCTCAGGGCCTCCACCGAAACCAATGCCGAGGTCGGCGACCGCGCCAACGACGCTATTCGCATCACGGCGCTCGACGTGCGCGCCAAGGTGATCGGCGAGGGCGCCAATCTCGGCGTCACGCAGCGCGCCCGCATCGAGTTCGGCATGAATGGCGGCCGCTGCAATTCCGACGCCATCGACAATTCGGGCGGCGTCAACTGCTCCGACGTCGAGGTCAACATCAAGATCGCGCTGGCGTCGGCCATGCGCAAGGGATCGCTGATGCGCCCGGCGCGCAACAAGCTGCTGGCCGAGATGACCGGCGAGGTCGGCGGGCTTGTGCTCTCCAACAACTACCAGCAGACGCTGGCGCTTTCGATCGCCCGCAAGCGCGGCCTTGCCGACATTGCCCACCAGGCCCGGTTCATGTCGGCGCTCGAAGCGCGCGGCCTGCTCGACCGCGCCGTGGAGACGCTGCCGTCGCCGGCTGCCCTTACCGAGCGCGAGGCGCGCGGCGAGCCGCTGACCAGGGCCGAGCTCGGCGTGCTGCTCGCCTATGCCAAGATCGTGCTGTTTTCCGACATCGTCGCCAGCGACGTGCCTGACGATGCGCATTTCGACCGTGACCTGATGGGCTATTTCCCGGACCGGATGGCGAAGAAATACGCCGCCGAAATCCACGGCCACAGGCTGCGCCGCGAGATCATCGCCCGCGTCGTCGCCAACGACCTCGTCAATCGCGGCGGCCCGTCCTTCGTCAACCGGCTGCAGGAAGCCACCGGGCGCACCGCCGCCGACGTGGTGCGCACCTTTGCCGTGGTGCGAGACGGCTTTGCGCTGCCGGCGCTCTATAGCGAGATCGATGCGCTCGATAACCAGATCGACGGCCAGGTGCAGCTCGATCTCTACCAGATGGTCAGCCGGCTGATCTATGTGACCAGCGGCTGGTACCTCAAGAACGATGCCGGCACGGCGCCGCTCGGCCAACGCATCGCCGAGCTGCAGGACGCGCGCAAGGCGCTGGAGCCGAAGCTCGTTTCGCTGCTGCCCACCTTCTCGCGAGAGCGGATCGAGGAGAAACGGCACGGGCTGTTCAAGGCTGGTGCACCGGAAAGGCTGGCAGAGCAGCTGGCGCTGAGCGAGGTGGCGGAACTCATCCCCGACATCGCGCTGACGGCGCGCACGGCCGGCGCCGACATCGTCGCCGCCGCCAAGGCTTTCTTTGCGGTCAGCGATGCCTTCCGCATCCCGCGTGTCGAGGACGCGGCGCGCTCGATCACGCCTTCGGACTACTACGACCAGTTGGCGCTATCGCGGGCCACCGACACGATCGGCGCGGCGCGGCGCGGCATTGCGGTCGCGGCGCTCACCGGCCATGCCAAGGCAGCGGATCCGGTGCCGGCCTGGCTGGAAACCGGCGGCGAGCGCGTGGCGCGCATCCGCGAGCGGCTGCAGGCGCTGACCGAAGGCGGCGACATCACCGTGTCGCGGCTGTCGGTGGCGTCTGGACTGATGAGCGATCTGACCGGGATGTGAGGCTTCGGGGGCCTGCCCTCCCCTCGAGGGGAGGGCAGCTGCGAAGCAGCGGGGTTGGGGCGGCCCGACCCCCACCCCGACCTTCGGTCCGACCTCCCCACAACGGGGTGGCGCCCGCGACGCTTGTCATTTGCATGAGCATCAGAAACATGCAGACATGGCGCCCGACGCGGGTGGGGCCGAGGGAATCATCATGGCGGTAGAGACAGTGCAGCGGGCGTCCGGGCGCGGCATCTGGGGATGGATGTTCTTCGACTGGGCGGCGCAGCCGTTCTTCACGGTCGTCACCACTTTCATCTTCGGTCCGTATTTCGTCTCGCGCATGGCTGGCGATCCCAACACCGGCCAAGCGGTCTGGGGCTACGGCATCGCCGCGGCAGGGCTGGTCATCGCCGTGCTGTCACCGATCCTCGGTTCGATCGCCGACCAGACCGGGCCGCGCAAGCCGTGGATCGCTTTCTTCGCCGCGATCAAGATCACCGGCCTCGCTTTGCTCTGGTTTGCCGCGCCCGGCTCGAACCTGTTCCTGGTCGTGGCTTTGTTCTCGCTGGCGTCGGTAGCAGCGGAATTTTCGACTGTGTTCAACGATTCGATGATGCCGCGGCTCGTGCCGAAGAGCGAGATCGGCCGCATCTCCAACACGGCGTGGGGGCTCGGCTATCTCGGCGGCATGATCGCGCTGATCTTCGTCGTCACCTGCCTCGCCGGCTCGCCGGAGACCGGCAAGACGATCATCGGCATCGACCCGCTGTTCGGGCTCGATCCGAAGCTCGGCGAGGATGCGCGCGCCACCGGACCGCTGTCGGCCGGTTGGTATTTCCTGTTCATCCTGCCGATGTTCTTCTTTACGCCCGACGCCATCAAGGGCATCCCGATCGGGCCGGCGGTGCGGGAAGGCCTGTCGGAGCTGAAATCGACGCTGGCCGAGGTGCGCAGGCGCGGCGGCATCTTCCGCTTCCTCGTCGCCCGCATGATCTACCAGGACGGCGTCAACGCGCTGCTGGCGCTTGGCGGCACCTTCGCGGCGGGCATGTTCCAGTGGTCGATCACCGAGATCGGCATGTTCGGCATCATCCTCAATGTCGTCGCCATCTTCGGCTGCTGGATCGCGGCACGCCTCGACACCGCGCTCGGCTCCAAGGCCGTGGTGATGATCGCGCTGGTCATGCTGTCTATAGCAACCATAGGCGTCATCTCGACGGGGCCAGGCTTCACGCTGCTGGGCCTGGTCCAGCTTCCGACCACCGATTCGGGCGGGCTGTTCGGCACGGCGGCCGAGAAGGCCTACATCCTCTACGGGCTGTTGATCGGCCTGGCTTTCGGCCCCGTGCAGGCGTCTTCGCGCTCCTACATGGCGCGCAGCGTGACAGCGGCGGAATCCGGCCGCTATTTCGGCATCTACGCGCTGGCCGGTCGGGCGACCAGTTTCCTGGCGCCGTTCCTGGTGGCGACCATCACCGCGCTCTCCGACTCGGCGCGGCTCGGCATGGCCGTGATCATCCTGTTCCTCGGCATCGGCATGGCGATCCTGATCAAGACGCCGTATCCGGCGGATCGGCCGGCCGAGTGAACTTACCCTGCCCCTTGTGGGGAGGGTCGATCCGCGAAGCGGAGCGAGGTGGGGGTCAGCGCTATCACCCGGCGCGCTCGCAAGCGAGCGCACCGACCCTCCCCATCCAGGGGAGGGTAAAAGTGCTCAGTGGCGGAAATGCCTAATCCCGGTAAACACCATCGCAATGCCATGTTCGTCGGCCGCCGCAATGACGTCCTTGTCGTTCATCGAGCCACCGGGCTGGATGACGGCGGTGGCACCGGCGGCGACTGCGGCAAGCAGACCGTCGGCGAAGGGGAAGAAGGCATCGGAGGCCACCACCGAGCCCTTGGTCAGCGGCTCAGCCATGCCGGCTGCCTCGGCCGCGTCGAGCGCCTTGCGGGCGGCGATGCGGGAGGAATCGACGCGGCTCATCTGGCCGGCGCCGATGCCGACCGTGGCGCCGTCTTTTGCATAGACGATGGCGTTGGACTTGACGTGCTTGGCGACCCGGAAGGCAAATTTGAGATCGGCCATCTCCGCCGGCGTCGGTGCGCGCCTGGTCACCACTTTCAGCTCGAGATCCTCGACCACAGCGTTGTCCCGGCCCTGGACGAGCAGGCCACCGGCAACGGACTTGACCGTCGTGCCGGGCGAGCGCGGGTCGGGCAGGCCACCGGTGACCAGCAAGCGCAGGTTTTTCTTCGCGGCAACGATCGCCGCGGCCTCGTCCGTGGCATCGGGCGCGATGATCACCTCGGTGAAGGTCTTCACGATGTCCTCCGCCGCTTCGGCGTCGAGCGTGCGATTCAATGCGACGATGCCGCCGAAGGCCGAGACCGGATCGCAGGCGAGCGCCTTGGCATAGGCTAATTTCAGCGACGTGCCCTCGGCGACGCCGCAGGGGTTGGCGTGCTTGATGATGGCGACCGCGGCGGAGCGGCTGGGATCGAACTCGCCGGCCAGTTCAAAGGCGGCGTCGGTGTCGTTGATGTTGTTGTAGGAGAGCTGCTTGCCCTGCAGCTGCCGCGCCGTGGCGACACCTGGGCGCTTGTCGCCATTGACGTAGAAGCCGGCGCTCTGGTGCGGGTTTTCGCCGTAGCGCATCACTTCGGCCAGCCTGCCGCCGAAGGCGCGCCAGGTCGGATGCTCGATCTCCAGCGCCTCGGCGAACCAGCTGGAAATCGCGGCGTCATAGCTGGCGGTGCGGGCAAAGGCCTTGGCCGCCAGCTTCTTGCGGAAATCCAGCGACAGCGAGCCGATGTTCATCTCCAGCGCGTTCAGCACCGATGCATAGTCGCCCGGATCGGTGACGATGGCGACATAGGCGTGGTTCTTCGCCGAGGCGCGGATCATCGCCGGGCCGCCAATGTCGATGTTCTCGACGATGGCCGCATAGTCGGCGCCGGAGCGGCGGACTTCCTCGAACGGATAGAGATTGGAGACGAGGAGGTCGATCGGCTCGATGCCGTATTTGTGCATCGCCGCCGCATGCTCGGGGTCGTCGCGCACGCCAAGCAGCGCGCCATGCACGGAAGGATGCAGCGTCTTGACGCGGCCATCCATGATCTCGGGGAAGCCGGTGAGCTCGGAGACGTCGCGCACCGCCAGCCCGGCCTCGGCGATCGCCTTGGCGGTGCCGCCGGTCGAGACCAGTTCGACGCCGGCCGCGGCCAAGGCCGTGGCGAAGTCGATGAGGCCGGTCTTGTCGAACACCGAAAGCAAGGCACGGCGTACGGGAACGAGGTCCGGGGCGGGAATGTTCTTGGCGGCGACGGCCATGGGCTGGCGGCCTTTCACGGCTGGAGGGGCAAGCCCGCGCCGTAGCACATGACATCAGGAAATCAAGCGCCGTGCACCATTCGACGGTTTGATATGCAATTTGCCGGCCCCGGGGATAGGCTGATCTTCTCGCGATGGAGGAACATCGATGGCATTTGTCCGTATTGGCCAGTTCACGGCATTACCGGATACGACCGAGCGATTGCGGGCGATCTACGAAACCGAGGCGATCCCAGCCATCCGCGCCGCAAACGGCAACATCAGCGCCGTGCTGCTGCAGCAGCATCAGGCGCGTGACACTTTCATGGCAATCACCGTATGGAGCACTGTCGAGGACGCGGAGCGCTATGACCGCAGCGGTCAGGCGGCGGCGATGGTCGACAAGATCCGTTTCGCCTTCGCCGGTCCGCCGACGCTCAGCACCTATGAGGCCTTCGGCATCCCGCAGCAGGCTTGAACGAGCCGGCCGCCTTCGCGCGGCAAATCAGCTGTTTTCCGGATAGCCGACGATGCTGGTGCGCGTCAGCTGCCAGTGGACTTCGGACATGTCGGACGCCTTGAAGGCAAGCACGATCTGCCGGCTGCGGCGCGGGCCGCCAAGACCGGCGAAATAGATCGATTCCTCGACCTCAGGCACCACTTCGCCTGAGGTGAACACCCAGCTGTCGGCCTGCTCGGCGGTCAGCACCAGGCGGTCATGTTCGTCCTGCAGCAAGTTGATGTCGGGGTGGACATGGAAGCGCACGGTGATGAAGTCACGGCCATTGTTGCGGATCGCGGCATTGCCGGGGCGCTGGAACCGGTCCCTGCCGGCCAGCACATTGCCGTTCGACGACAGTTTCAGCTCGCGCTCGTGCAGAAAGCCGAAACGCGGGACGTAGCCGTCATGGCGGGCGATGAAGCCCTGGACGCCCTTCTGGTCGATGCGCTTGCACTGCACATGCTGCGGGCCGCCGATCAGCGGCGAACCCAGCAGGTCGTTGACGCGCAGCGAATGGCTGAAGCGTGCCGACGAGGTGTCGTTGATGGTGGCGGTCGAGTGCGCGGCGGTGGCGCGGGCCAGCGGCCGGAACTCGGCGGCGCCATAGGTGTCGATGCCCGCATTGACGATGTAGTGCTGGCGGCCGGACGACAGTTCGAAGGCGAGGCAGCCGGCGTGCGCGGCGTTGGAAACATCGACCGGCGGCGGCAGGCCGGTGTCGGCGATGACGGTGACGCCGCCCATCGACAGCCGCTCATAGCCCGAATGCGGCGCGTGCAGCAGCGGCGCGCCGGCGGTGTCGTCATGCCGCAATATGGTGGCGATGCGGTCATGGATGGTGGCGCCCATGCCGTTGAAGCGGGCGAGGCTGCCATCCTGGTGGCGGAAGAAGCGCAGCGCCGGCAGCATGCGGTCGATGGCGCCGATCAGTGCCTGCGGCGGGGTCTCCGCCTGGTTGGCGTAGGTCTGGCGCAGCGGCAAAAGGTCGGCGAGGATTTCCAGCACCGACATCGGATTGCGTGAGATATGGCCGCCATCGGCGAGGATCTGGCGGTTGAGTTCCTCGGCGAGGTTGCGGGTGGCGCCGCGCAGCGCAGAAGCCGGCGCCGGCAGGGAAAGCGCGGCGAAGGCAAGTGCTATGCGGGCGCGCAGCCGGTCCTTGCCGTCGGGCATTTCGCGCGCCATCGACCTGAGGTAGCGGATCTGGACGGCCAGCGATTTCAGGAAGGCGCGATAGAAGGGGAACTCGGCGCCCTGCAGCACGACGGAGGAATGCTGAAGCCAGGCGATGACGCGCTTTGCCGTCGTCCCGGGCTCCCAGGCGATGCCGGCAATGTTGTTTCCGTGCATGGCGATCCAGTCGGACACCAGGGCGCGCGCATTGGCGGCGGCAAGTTCGGTGCCGGCAGCGCGCATGTGGCGCAGCCAGCGAAAGCCATGCAGCGTCTTCTGCCAGCCGTGATTGGGCACGTTGATCTGGAAGGGCGACTTGCCGCCGGTCTCGACCAGGTGCCCCGACAGGGGATAGCGGCCGTAATAGATCTCCAGCGCGATTTGCGGGTCGGCCAGCCGCAGGTCCGGCGGTGCGATCAGCACGCGTTCGGGCGTGCGGCCGGAATAGCGCCAGCGATAGACCGGCCCGGCGCGCAAACGCCGGCGCGTCTTGCGCCAGAACTCCTTCGCGACAAGCGTCCACAGACGCGTCGTGTTGCTGGCAGCCAGTGCCAAAAGCCCTCCTGGTCCGTCCTCTACCCCGGTGCAGAGTTTACATGAATGAACGAGTCGTGCGAAGGCGAATTCCGGGGAATGGGTCCGGGGGCCTATACCCTCGCTAAAAAAGTCAGCAAATCCTGTGAGTTAAGTCAAATGGCGCCGCACCCGCCGGCCGGACGCGAGGCGATCTGCTTTTTGTTCCATGCATGTCGTTATCCCAAAACCGCTACGCACTTTTGGGCGACATGCATTAGCCGGCGCGGCGCATGCGCGCGGCGAAGAAGCCGTCCAGACCCGAGCGTTCCGGCGCGCCGAGGTCGAGGTCGGCGGGCGTGGTGCGCAGCGTGCCTTGTAGCGTCAGGAAAGGGTCGATGCCGGCGATCTCGCCTTGCCGCAGCGGATCATCGACGACCACCGGCGTTTCCTTCAGAAACGCCAGATGCAGGTCTTCGCCTTCGAGCGGGTCGAGCGAACAGTTGGAAAAGACGATCCGGCCACCGGGCCTGACCAGCGTGACGGCGCGGGCGAGCAACCGCCTTTGCAGGTCGGCGAGCTTTTCGACATCGGCCGCCGTCTTGGTCCATGGCACGTCGGGATGCCTGCGCACCGTGCCAGTCGACGAGCACGGCGCGTCGAGCAGCACGGCGTCGAACAGCTCCATGGGCTCGTATTTGAGCAAGTCGGCCTGGACGATTTCGGCTGAGAGGCCGAGGCGGTCGAGATTCTGCGCCAGCCGCGCCAGCCGGTTTTTCGAGGTGTCGACGGCGGTGACCCTGGCGCCGGCCAGGATCAGCTGCGCGGTCTTGCCGCCGGGCGCGGCGCAGAGATCGGCGACGCGCAATCCGCCGACATCGCCGAAAAGCCGCGCCGGCAGGCTGGCCGCGGCATCCTGGACCCACCAGGCGCCTTCCGCGAAGCCGGGCAGTTCGGTCACGGCACTGGCAAGATTTTGCACGCGCACCGTGCCGGTCGGCAGCACGATACCGCCGAGCTTTTCGGCCCAGAGTTCGGGATCGGCCTTGATCGAGAAGTCGACCGGCGCCTCGTAGCGGTGCGCGGCGAGAATGAGCTTCGCCTTATCGGCGCCATAGGCAGCCCTCAGCCGGTCGGAAAACCATTTTGGCGCCTCATCGGTCGCGGCAAGAGCGGCGGGCAGTTCGGTTTCCTTGGCACGCGCCAGCGTGCGCAGCACGCCGTTGACCAGGCCGGAAAAGCGCTGCGTGCGCGGATCGGACTTGGCGTGGGTGACCGCAAGGTCGACAGCGGCGCTGTCGGGAATGTCGAGGAACAGGATCTGCGCGGCCGCCACATGCAGTATATGCGACAAAGCGGTGGCGTTGGGCGGCAGCGGCTTTTCCAGGCGCCGCGCCAGCAGACCCGTAATGGTCATGCGGAAGCGCAGCGCGGTGACCAGGATTGCCCGCACCAGGCCTCGGTCGCGCAAATCGAGCGCCTTGTATTGCGGATGGCCGTTTTCATGGTCGGTCAGTCCGTCGAGCGGCGTCCTGGCATCGATGACAGCGGCAAGCAGCCGCGCCGCCGCCTTGCGGGCGGCGAGACCGGCGACGAATTCGCCGCCGTCTCTATGATCCTGGTCGCCTGAGCCTGCGCGTCGAGATCCCGCCACGCTCACGACCACCGGCCTTTGGGTCCAGTCGGATTGCGCCCCCATGGGTTGGCCTTAGGCCTTTCCGGTTCCGCTGGGGCCGCTTGAGGGGCCTGGCCCCACGGGCCGGACGGCTGTTGTTCCCCGGCCTGCCGAGGCGCTGGTGTTGGGCGCGGGGCGGCCTGGGTGCCGCCCGCCATCTGCCGTGCCATCTCCTGCAACGCGGCGATGCGGTTTTCAGTGCTCGGGTGGGTGGAGAACAGGTTGTCCATGC
The DNA here is from genome assembly GCF_006441315.1 of Mesorhizobium sp. B2-4-19. Taxonomy (NCBI): domain Bacteria; kingdom Pseudomonadati; phylum Pseudomonadota; class Alphaproteobacteria; order Hyphomicrobiales; family Phyllobacteriaceae; genus Mesorhizobium; species Mesorhizobium sp. B2-4-19. The sequence continues at coordinate 107,481 of NZ_VFUV01000010.1, forward strand.
GCTCGCCGTGCAGGGGATTGATGATGAAGAGATGCGCCATCGCCGGATTGCGCTCCGCATCGGGGTTGGGAATGCGTTCGGCGCCGCGGGCGATCTTGTCAAGCGCCGATGCCAGCCACAGCGGGTGTCCACAGATTTCGGCACCGCGCCGGTCGGCCTCGTATTCGCGGGTGCGGCTGACCGCCATCTGCACGATCATCGCGGCAAAGGGCGCCACGATCATCGCCGCCAGCACGCCGACAAAACCGAACGGGTTGTTGTTGTCGCGGTTGCCGCCGAGGAAGAAGGCGAAATTGCCGAGCATCGAGATGGCGCCGGCGAAGGTGGCGACGATGGTCATGGTCAGCGTGTCGCGGTGCTGGACGTGGGCGAGTTCGTGCGCCATCACGGCCGCGACCTCTTCATGGGTCAGCCGCTGCAGCAGGCCGGTGGAGGCGGCGACCGCCGCGTTCTGCGGGTTGCGGCCGGTTGCGAAGGCGTTGGGCTGCGGGTTGTCGATCAGATAGGTCCTGGGCATCGGCAGCCCGGCCTGCTTGGCCAGCGCCTCGACGATGGCGTAATATTCCGGCGCGTTCTTCTCATCGACCTCGACGGCGCGGTTCATCGACAGCACCATCTTGTCGGCGTTCCAGTAGCTGAACAGATTGGTGCCGGCGGCGATCAGCAGGGCGATCATCATGCCGCCCGAACCGCCGATCAGGAAGCCGACGCCCATGAACAGCGCCGTCATCGCGGCAATAAGCATGGCGGTGCGAAGGGTGTTCATCGTCTGCTCCTGGCGTGGCGGTAAAAGGGGGTCGATCGCCGTGGGTTCATGGCTATATGATGGGAAACACCTGCCGCTGTTTCAATCCGCGTGGAATATCGCATGACCGACGAAACCAGTAAAACGCCAGCCGGCCCGAACGACGATGCGCCGCCAAGAGACCTGTCGCCCGCCGCTCGCCGCGCGCTGGCGGAAGCCGAGGCAAGGCGTATCGAGTATCACCAGAAGGAAGCCGCACTGCCGAAGGAAGTCGGCGGCCGTGGCGGCAAGGAACCCGGCCGCTATGGCGACTGGGAAGTCAAAGGCCTGACCAGCGACTTCTAAGGTATGCCGATATTCAGGTGAGGCCGGCCTGCAAGCGATGGTTTCCTGCGCTTCCGGTGCTCACGTACTTTAGTACGCTCCGCTCCGGTTCTCGGAAACCATCGCTTTCGACTCGGCCTGACCTGAATCTCAACACACCTTTAGACGGGCGTTGCGTCACATCTTTAGGCAGCGTTGCGCTGCGCCTCAAGCGCCAGCCAGCCGCGCTCGTCGATGGTGATGCCGACATTGTCATAGCCCGCGATCGCGGCATGCTGCGTCGGCAGCGGGTGCGAATGCGTGGCGCTGATCACCATGACCGCGGCTTGCGCGGCCTCGGCCGCCGCGATGCCGGCCGGAGCATCCTCGAACACCAGGCAGTCGCGCGCATCGAAGCCGAGCCGTTGTGCGCCAAGCCGGAAACAGTCGGGGGCCGGCTTGCCACGCGAGACGTCTTCAGCCGCGACGATGACCGCGGGGACAGGAATGCCGGCAGCCTCCATGCGTGCAAGCGCCAGGGAGCGCGGCGCCGAGGTGACGATCGCCCAGCTTTCGCCCGGCAGCGCCTTGAGAAACGCCACGGCGCCGGCGATCGGGACAATGCCGTCGAGATCGGCGGCCTCGGCCTTCAGCAGCAGGTCGGCCTCATGCGCCGGGTCGACGCCTGGAAGGGCGAGGTTAGTGATGGTCTCGATCGCCCGCACGCCGTGGATCGTCGGCAGGAAGGCGGCGACGTCGAGGCCATGGCGGTGCGCCCAGTCGCTCCACACCCGCTCCGCCGAGGCGATGGAATTGATGAGCGTGCCATCCATGTCGAAAAGGAAGGCCGCGAATTTTCTGCCAGCAAACATGATTTTCCTTGAAGTCGGGGGGAGCGTGTCGAGGGAGGGCTGCACAACCGTAACGTCAAGGCGCGGGCATGGAAAGGCACGAGGGCGTATTTTGCGGCGGTCCAGGGAACCACAGCCATCTCGCGACGTTGGAACGGCATTGCTTTCCATGACGATCGAAGGGGACCTGTGATGCTGATCCGGCTCGGCTACGAAATCGCCATTGAGTGCGCAGAGGCTACTCCGATGATTTCGCTGCTCGAGATCCACAAGGACAGGCAAGCCGACATCAAGCGGCAGACGCGGGTTCTGACCTCGCCTTCGGTGCCGACCAAGCTCTACCATGACCTGCATGGCAATGGCTGCCGGCGCTTCACCGCACCAGCCGGCACCTTTCGCATCCTCTATGACGCAGTGATCGAAGACAGTGGCGAGACGGACGAGGTCAACACGCTGGCCCGGGAAGTGCCGGTGGCCGAATTGCCCGACGAGGTGCTCGTCTATCTCCTGGGCAGCCGCTATTGCGAGACCGATCACCTCAGCAGTCTCGCCTGGCAGCTGTTTGGCCATCTTCCTTCCGGCTGGGCGCGGGTGCAGGCGATCGTCGACTATGTCCACAACCGGCTGTCGTTCGGCTATGGCTATGCGCGTTCGACCCGCACGGCGGCGCAGGCGCATGAGGAGCGGGTCGGCGTCTGCCGCGACTTCGCCCATCTGGCGATCACGCTCTGCCGCTGCATGAACATTCCCGCGCGCTATGTGGACGGCTATCTCGGCGATATCGGCGTGCCGATCGATCCGGCGCCGATGGATTTCTCGGCGTGGATGGAAGTGTTCCTTGACGGCAAATGGTACACGTTCGATCCACGCCACAACCGGCCCAGGACAGGTCGTGTCGTCATCGCGCGCGGCCGCGACGCCACCGACGTGCCTTTGCTGCACAGTTTTGGTCACCATCGGCTCAGCCTGTTCAAGGTGTGGACCTATGAACAGGAAGGCAATCTGTTCAATCCGCCCTATCGCGGTATCGACAGGACCGTCAGCGCGCAGATGCTGGCCTAAGGTATGTTGATATTCAGGTGATGCCGGCCTGCAAATGGTCGATACCCGCGCTTCCGGTGCTCACGTGAAAAGTACGCTCCGCTCCGGTTCTCGGTATCAGCCATTTTTCGACTCGGCCTGAGTTGAATCTCAACACACCTTGGTTCCCGTCGCGCCCCAATTAACTCAGCAATCTCGGGACAGTTGGCCCGTTGCGGCACAGAAGGCCCGTGCCGCATCAGGACGGTGCGGAGCATTCCGTCATTGCTTCGATCCCAGCATGGTAAGCGGTCCGTTAACGCGGCTGATGCCGCAACTTTTCGTTTACCAGTCATTTACCTTCGAAACAGCCGAAGTCCAACAAAAACAAAAGGTTGAAGGTTAGGGCTCGGTTCCGGCGCTCGACGAGCGGCTTCCGGCTGGAATCCTGCATTGCCCTCATTGCGGCGACGGGGCCGAGGCAAGCGGAGGCTGTTGGATGCGAAATTACGGGGGTCTTGTTCACGCGGTTGGCGGGTTCGCCAGACACAGCGGGGGAAATTTCGCGATCCTGTTCAGCTTCGCGGCCTCGGTCTTGGCGCTGGCCGCCGGGTTCTCGGTCGACATCTCGCAGCTCTACAACGCCAAATCGAGCCTGCAAGGCGTGGTCGACGCCGCGGTGACATCGACGGCCCGCGACCTGACGACCGGGGTCATCAAGGAGGCCGACGCCAACAAGGCAGTGCAGAACTTTCTCGTGGCCAACAGCACGGCGGGCATTCTGCAGCCCGACCAGATCGTGCTCGACAAGCTTATCGTCGACAGGACCGCCAAGACGGTGCAGGCGGACGCCCATGTCGATGTCGCCTTGTTCTTCCCGGTTTTCGGCATGGGCAATACGAAGCGCGTCACCGCGTCGACGACATCGCTTTATTCGGACAAGACCATCGAAGTGGCGATGATGCTCGATGTGACAGGATCGATGGCTGGCGAGAAGATCAAGGACCTGAAAACCGCTGCTGCCAACGCAGTGGACAGTTTCCTGGGCGGCCAGGACCCGAACAGGCCGCGGGTGCGCGTTTCGATCGTGCCCTATGCCAACTCGGTCAACGCCGGTCAGCTGGCCGCCAGCAGCGTCTATGTCGAAACCAACACCGGCCAGCGTAAGCAGGCGCCCGGTAATGCAAGCGCTCAGCTTGCGTCCGCGTCGCCGCGCCCGGACAATTGCGCCACCGAACGCAAGGGGGTCGATCAGTATTCGGATGCGGGTCCCGACTCCAGCATGGTCAATCGCGACTATCTTTTGTCCGGCTTTGCCGCGAATACAGGCACCGCCGCTTGTCCGGTCGCCGCGCTCGTGCCTTTGACGGCCAACGCCACCACGCTCAAGAATGTCATCAAGGATCTTGTCGCCTCGGGCGGTACCGCCGGCCATATCGGCGTCCAGTGGACCTGGTACATGCTCTCGGAAAGCTGGGGCAGTGTGCTCAACGCCTCGGAGCGGCCTGCCAAGGCCGACGCGAAGAAAGTCGGCAAGTACGCAATCCTGATGACGGACGGCGAATTCAATCTGTCCTATTTCGATGCCACCAGCGTCGGCGGGGTCTACAACGACGCCGGCAAGGAAACGACCCGCACGGCTGCGACAAAGCTCTGCGCTGCCATGCGCGACAAAGGCATAGAAATCTTCACGATCGGCTTCAAACTCGATGAGGCAAATGCGGCCACGACGCTGCAGACCTGCGCCAGCCCCGATACGGGCTCAGCCAAGCACTTCTACCAGGCCGCCGACGGCGTCGAATTGGATACGGCCTTTCAGACGATCGCCCGCAACATCGAAACCCTTGCGTTGACGAAATAGGGCTCGGCCCAACGGAAAAGGCCGCCGCTTCTTTCGAAGCCGGCGGCCTTCCGTGTTTCCGTCCGTGGCGCGGCCTGTGGCGGCAACCCCTTCGGGTTACCTGCCGCGCATCTCGCGCCTTAACGGGAAGACTGCTTCCCGAAAGTGCAATCCGCTGAGGCCACGTTCTGGAAAACGAAATCACTCGACATCGGATCACCTCCTTTCGATTTGTTGAACACATCCTCATGATGGGGTGCGTTGCAGCAAATGACAAGATGCCGGGCTGAAAAAGGCGTCCCGCCGGAGAATGCCGCGCAGTCAGGTGCAATGCTTCGGCTTGCGGTCCACGGCCGAAACGGACAACATGGCGTTATCGGCAACGGGAGGGACCATGGACGCCACCGAGAGGGCCGCGCGCATCATTCGAACCGTGATCGGGGCGCTGCAGCCGGGCTTTGCCGTCAGGCTGTGGACCGGGGAACGGATCGGCCCCGCAGGCGGTCCTGTGCTTGCCATCAACGACCAGGACATCGTCTGGCAACTGGTTCGCAGGCCGACTTTCTCGACGCTGGTCGAGATGTGGATTTCCAAAACCGTCGATATCGAAGAGGGATCGCTGTTCGATTTCTACGCCCTGCCTTCGCAAGGCAAGTTGAAGACAAAGCTCAGATCGCTGCCGAAGCTGGCGATTCTGCGCGACCTCCCGGCCGTGCTGCTTTCGCGAAAGCAGATGACGGCACGCACCGATCTATCGGGACGCAATCCTTATGTTAGCGGTTCGAACAAGGAGGCGATCCAGCATCACTACGACATTTCGAATGCTTTCTACCAGCTCTTCCTCGACGAACGAATGGTCTACAGCTGCGGCTATTTCAGGGATTTCGCCAACGGCATAGACCAGGCGCAGATCGACAAGCTCGACCACATCTGCCGCAAGCTCCGGCTGAAGCCGGGCGAAAGCCTGCTCGACATCGGCTGCGGCTGGGGGGCGATGCTGATCCACGCGGCGAAGCACTACGGCGTCGTCGGCCGTGGCGTGTCGCTGTCGGAAGAGCAGACGAAGCTGGCGCGCGAACGCATCCGCGCCGAGGGACTCGAGGACCGCATCACCATCGAGATAAAATCCTACGCCGAGCTTTCCGGCACGTTCGACAAGATATCGTCGATCGGCATGTTCGAGCATCTGGGCCTCGCCAACCATGCGGCCTATTTCTCGACCGTCCACCGTTTGCTGAAGCCCGGCGGCATCTACCTGCACCACGCCATCACGCGGCGCAGCAAGGGCGACCCGAAGAAGACCCTGCGCAAAGGGCCGGAATACAAGGCGCTGATCAAATACATCTTTCCGGGCGGCGAGTTCGACACGATCGGCATGACGCTCGGCAATCTCGAGGCGCATGGTTTCCTCGTCGCCGACGTCGAGAATTTGCGCGAACATTATGCCCGCACATGCAGGCTGTGGGCCGAGCGCCTGCACGCGCGGTTCGACCAGGCCATCGCCGAGGTGGGCGAGGCCAGGGCTCGCCTGTGGCTGCTTTACCTGACCGGCTGCTCGATCACCTTCGAACGCGCTTCGGCGCAGATATTCCAGACCGTCGCGACCAAGCGCGCGCGGGGGCCAAGCGGCCTGCCGCCGACGCGGGCGGATCTCTATCGGTAGCTACAGAAAACGCATAGCATCGCCGACCTTGATACCGGCCGGCCGATCCACCGTGCAGTAGACGCCGAGATTGTGGGCGTTGTGGCGGACCAAGTTGCGCAGGATGCCGGGATCGTGGTCGAAGCCGTCCTGCGCGATGATGGTGAAGCCGCAGCGCCGGCATGGCTCGGAGACGGTCAAGAGCAGGTCGCCGATGGCGAGCTTGCGGCCGACCCATTCCGTCTCGGGAAACGAACCCTCGACCGCCGGCATGTCGACGACGATGTTGGGGCGGAAGCGGCGCGGGTCGGGGGCGCCATCGGGATGCAGCGCCTTCAGGCGCGCCAGCGACGCCGTGGTCAAAAGGTGGATGGGCGCCTTGCTGTAGCGGGCAGCGGTGACCGGACCGGCATAGGCCGGCGGCGCATTCTCCCGGCCGAAGGGCCGGATCGAGGCGGCGAAGCCGAGATAGGCCGATATGGCACGGTCGCATTCGGCGCCGGGTGCGCTCAGCCAGTCGCCGTCGGGGACGGCGACCTCCAGGTCGCGATCATTGGCCAACCGGGTGCGAATGCGCGGCACCTTATGCCATTTCGCCTCGCGGTCGGGCCGCGCGATCTCATTGTCCGAGGTATCGACGAGGCCGAACATGCGGTCGCCCGCCATGCCCGCCGGCCCGACCAGGATGGCGTCCTGGCACTCGCCGGCAAGCGAACTCGCCGGATAGCGCCAGAGCTGCGCGACAGTGCCGATATCATTCATTCCGCTGGTCTCTCCTTGGCCGGGCTTCCCGCGACCTTCGACCAGTCGTTTTCAGCCCTTCTTGTTCTGCCGGTTGGCGATGAGATCGTCAACGACGGCCGGATCGGCGAGTGTCGAGGTGTCGCCAAGTGTGGCAAAATCGTCCTCGGCGATCTTGCGCAGGATGCGGCGCATGATCTTGCCCGAGCGTGTCTTGGGCAGGCCGGGAGCGAACTGGATCTTGTCGGGCGAAGCGATGGCACCGATCTCCTTACGGACATGGGCGATGAGCTCCTTGCGCAGTTCCTCGGTCGGCCCCACCCCTTTCATCAAGGTGACGTAGCTGTAGATGCCCTGGCCCTTGATGTCGTGGGGATAGCCGACGACGGCGGCTTCGGACACCGTGTCATGGCTGACCAGCGCCGATTCGACTTCCGCCGTGCCCATGCGGTGGCCGGAGACGTTGATGACATCGTCGACACGGCCGGTGATCCAGTAGTAGCCGTCGGCGTCGCGGCGGCAGCCGTCCCCAGTGAAATACTTGCCCTTGTAGGTGGAAAAATAGGTCTGCACGAAACGGTCGTGATCGCCATAGACGGTGCGCATCTGGCCCGGCCAGGAATCGGTGATGCAGAGATTGCCGTCGGCCGCCCCTTCCAGCACCTTGCCTTCGCCGTCGACCAGCTGCGGCTTGACGCCGAAGAAGGGCCGCGTCGCCGAGCCGGCCTTGAGGTCGGTGGCGCCCGGCAGCGGCGTGATCAGGATGCCGCCGGTCTCGGTCTGCCACCAGGTGTCGACGATCGGCACCTTGCCGTTGCCGACGACGTTGAAATACCACTCCCAGGCTTCCGGGTTGATCGGCTCGCCGACCGAACCGAGCACGCGCAGTGATTTGCGCGAGGTCTTCTTGACCGGGTCGTTGCCGGCGCCCATCAGCGCGCGCAGCGCGGTCGGGGCGGTGTAGAAGATGTTGACCTTGTGCTTGTCGATGACTTCCCAGAAGCGCGACTGCGAAGGGTAGTTCGGCACACCCTCGAACATCAGCGTGGTGGCGCCGTTGGCGAGCGGGCCATAGACGATGTAGCTGTGGCCGGTGACCCAGCCGACATCGGCGGTGCACCAGTAGATGTCGCCGTCATGGTAGTCGAAGACATATTGGTGCGTCATCGAGACATAGACAAGGTAGCCGGCGGTGGTGTGCAGCACGCCCTTGGGCTTGCCGGTCGAGCCTGAGGTGTAGAGGATGAACAGAGGGTCTTCCGCCTTCATCTTCTCGGGCTTGCACTCGGCCTTCACCGTCGCGACCTCGTCGTGATACCAGAGGTCGCGGCTCGGCGCCCAGCCGATCTTGCCGCCGGTGCGGCGCACGACGAGGACGTTCTTCACCTTGACTAAGTTCTTCGCGGCGATGTCGATCGCCTTGTCGGTGTTTTCCTTCAGCGGAATCGACTTGCCGCCACGCAGGCCCTCATCCGATGTGATGACGAAGGTCGATTCGCAGTCGACGATGCGGCCGGCCAGCGCATCGGGCGAGAAGCCGCCGAAGACGATCGAATGGATGGCGCCGATACGCGTACAGGCCAGCATCGCATAGGCGGCTTCGGGGATCATCGGCATGTAGATGGTGACGCGGTCGCCCTTCTTGACGCCGTGCTTCTTCATCACATTGGCGAGCCGGCAAACGTGCTCGTAGAGCTCGTTGTAGGTGATCTTCCTGTCGTCGTAGGGGTTGTCGCCTTCCCAGATGATGGCGGTCTGGTTGCCGCGCTTCTTCAAATGGCGGTCGATGCAATTGTACGAGACGTTGGTCAGCCCGTCCTCGAACCATTTGATCGAGACCTTGCCGTCGAAGGAGGTGTTCTTGACCTTGCTGAATGGCTTGAACCAGTCGATGCGTTTGCCGTGCTTGCCCCAGAACTTGTCCGGGCTCTTGATGCTGTCGGCGTACCATTTCAGGTAGGTGTCGTTGTCGATCAGCGCGTTCTTCTTCCACGCCGGCTGGACGCGATGGACATGAACCTCGGACATTCCTGACTTTCCTCCCAAACCAATCCGCCAGCTTGAACCGCCGGCAGGATCGCGGCGAAGCGGCCGCGAATTCGGCGGCATTATTACCAGTTCCGGCGTTACGGCAATATTAGACGTTGGATTTGCGTGGCGGGATGCCGCAGGGGCATTGGCGCACGTTGTCAGCACTCAGCTCAGCTCGCTGCTAACTGTATGTTTTCGCGTCGAAAAGCCTGTTTCGATCAGGAAAAATCAATAGACAGTTAAGCAACGGCGCGCACAATCTGACGTTGGGAGGAAAGGAGACTCAACCAAGGGACCGCCAAGGGGGCAGCAATGCGCGACCATGCCGAAATGGACCTGATGCTCAAAGGCTATGGCCTGACCACGGCCAAGATTCTCTATCATTTCCCCGACCATCCCCATCTGCTGCAGAGTTTCATCTGGCAGGACTACGACATCGCCCCGACGTTTCCGGTGCTGATCAAATTCATCGAATTCTGGAAGGCCAAGCTCGACGGGCCGCTGCACTCGGTTGTCTACACGCACCAGAAGCTGATCGCGCCGAACGAATGGCGCAAGGTGGATGGCGAGTTCGTGCTGCACTGACGCCGCTGCGGACGGTCTGTTTCCTTTCTCGTGCGGCGACAGCAATGCGGCCGTCGGCTATCCTTCGCCGGCGGCGCGGCAAGGCAGGGTGCCCAGGGCGGCGTCCGCGATCGGGAGAACGGACATGACCGCTTTCGACTATGCCGCGCTGCTGCTTCGGGTCAGCGTCGGCGGCCTGTTTCTTGCCCATGCCTATCTGAAATACGCCATCTTCACGCCAAAAGGCACGACCGATTATTTCCAGTCACTCGGCGTGCCCGGCTATTTCGGCTTGATCGCCATCGCCGCCGAAACGGCCGGCGGTCTCGGCCTGATCTTCGGCGTTGCCACGCGGCTGGCGGCGATCCTGCTCATTCCCCTCATGCTGGGCACGGTCGTGCTCGTTCATGGCAAGAATGGTTTCTGGTTCACCAATGCAGGCGGTGGCTGGGAATATCCGGCGCTATGGATCGTCTGCCTGATCGTCATCGCCCTGATCGGCAGCGGCCAGCCGGCACTTTGGCCTATCTGGGGGTAGGGCACTCCGGGCCTGGGCCGTGCGTCACACGACCCACGCAAGGAGATGTCAGACCGCCGGCGGGTTGAGCCGGGCAAAACCTTCCTGGCGGCGATAGGGGAAATACGGATAGGGCGCGGTGACTTCGCTTGCGGCGTCGAGTTTCTTCACCTGTTCGGGCGTCAGCGACCAGCCGGCGGCGCCGAGGTTCTGGCGCAATTGCTCCTCGTTGCGGGCGCCGATGATGACGGAGGAAACGGTCGGGCGCTGCAACAGCCAGTTGATGGCGATCTGCGGCACGGTCTTGCCGGTTTCCCGCGCCACCGCGTCCAGCGCATCCATCACCCGGTAGAGATGTTTGTCCTCGACCGGCGGGCCGAAGCTAGCGGTGTCATGCAGCCGGCTCTTTTCCGGCAGCGGCTGGCCGCGGCGGATCTTGCCGGTCAGGCGACCCCAGCCGAGCGGGCTCCACACCAGCGCGCCGACGCCCTGGTCGAGGCCGAGCGGCATCAGTTCCCACTCATAGTCGCGGCCGACCAGCGAATAGTAGACCTGGTGCGCGACGTAACGCGGATAACCGTGCTTGTCGGCCTCCGCCAGCGACTTCATCACCTGCCAGCCCGAGAAGTTGGAGACGCCGACATAGCGCAGCTTGCCGGCGCGCACGAGCTCGCCCAGCGTCGACAGCACTTCCTCGATCGGCGTGCCGGCATCGAAGGCATGCAGTTGCAACAGGTCGATATAGTCGGTGCCGAGGCGCTTCAGCGCGGCGTCCACGGATTTGATGAGGCGTGAACGGGATGAGCCGTAGTCGGCCGGCCCATCACCCATCGGCAAGGACGTCTTGGTCGAGATCAGCACGGCATCGCGCCGGCCCTTGATGGCTTCGCCGAGCACCTCTTCCGAGGCGCCGTTCGAATAGACGTCGGCGGTATCGAACAGATTGACGCCGGCTTCCAGGCAGATGTCGACCAGCCGCCGCGCTTCCCTGGCGTCGCTGTTGCCCCAGGCGCCAAACAGCGGACCGGAGCCGCCAAAGGTTCCGGCGCCGAAGGAAAGTGCGGGCACGTTGAGGCCCGATGCGCCGAGACGTCGATAGTCCATTTTCTTACTCCTGGTGGTTTGGAAAGGGGTGTTGAAAAAATCCCGTCCGCCGACCGGCGTCAGGGCCGGACGGAGACGGGTGCGCCGAGCGCGTTGGCGCGATCGAGGCGCAGGGCCAGTCCGGCCACGGCGAGTGCCGCGACGGGCAGCAAGGCGGCGACCCAGGTGAGCGAACCCAGCCCGAGGCCATGGGCGATGACCGCGCCGCCGAGCCAGGCGCCGGCGGCATTGCCGAGATTGAAGGCGGCGATGTTGAAGGAGGAGGCCAGGCTCTGGCCGGCGCCTTGCGCCTTGTCCAGGACCCACATCTGCAGCGGCGCCACGGTGCCGAAGGCGGCGGCGCCGAGCAGGCCGACATAGATGACGGCCATGACCTGGCTGTGGATGGCGAAGCTCATGGTCGCCAGCACCAAGGCGAGCACCACGAGGCTGCCCAGCACCGCCGGCACCAGCCAGCGGTCGGCGACCTTGCCGCCGGCGAGGTTGCCGGCGATGAGGCCGCCGCCGAAGACGAGCAGGATCGGCGACACGGCGGCTTCCTTGAAGCCGCTGATCTCGGTCAACAGCGGAGCGATGTAGGTGAAGACGGCAAAGACGCCGGCATAGCCGAGCACGGTGGTGGTGAGGCCGAGCAGGACCGGCGTGCGGCGCAGCACGGCAAGGTCGGCGCGCAGGTCGCTCCTTTCGGGCGCTGCCTGGCTGCGCGGCACCAGGGCCAGGATGACGGCGAAGGCCGCGAGGCCGACCAAGGTCACCGCCCAGAAGGTCGCGCGCCAGCCGAAGGCCTGGCCGAGCCAGGTGCCGAAGGGCACGCCGAGGATGTTGGCGATGGTGAGCCCGGTGAACATCAGCGCGATCGCCGACGCCTTCTTGTTGGGCGCGACCAGGCCGGTGGCGACGACAGAACCGACACCGAAGAAGGTGCCATGGGCAAAGGCGGTGATGATCCGCGCGCCCATCAGGGTCCAATAATCGGGCGCCAGCGCACAGGCGAGGTTGCCCAGCGTGAAGATCGCCATCAGCGCCAGCAGCACGGTCTTGCGCGGCCAGTTGCCGGTGGCGATGGTGAGCAGCGGCGCGCCGATGACGACGCCCAGCGCATAGCCCGAAATGAGCTGGCCGGCGGCCGAGATCGAGACGCCGAGGTCTTTGCTGACGTCGATGAGCAGACCCATGATGACGAATTCGGTGACGCCAATGCCAAAGGCACCGGCGGCGAGGGCGTAGAGAGCAAACGGCATGGCGGTTCCCACTTTGGCGACGACGAGCGCCTTGTCCAAACCGCGCTCCGAGCCAAAAGATCGTGTCGTCATGCACTGTGAACCAGACTTGCATCGGGCACATTTTCTGTGAAATAGATTCACAAATGGCCAGACCCGACATCAACCGCTCCGGCGAAATCGAAGTGTTCGTGCGCGTGGTCGAGGCCGGTAGCTTCTCGGCGGCTGCGCGCACGTTGCGCATGACGCCGTCAGCCGTCAGCAAGCTGATCGCGCGTCTGGAAGCCCGGCTCGGCGCGCGGCTGATCAGCCGCTCGACACGCAAGCTGCAGCTGACGCCGGAGGGAACGGCGTTCTACGACAGCGGATTGCGTATCCTGGCCGACATGGCCGCAGCCGAGCGCGAGGCGGCGGCGGGTGCCGCACCGCGCGGGCGGCTGCGCGTCAACACTTACGTGCCCTTCGGCGTGCACCGGCTGATCCCGCTCTTGCCGCGCTTCCTCGAACGCTATCCCGAAATTTCGGTGGATCTGGTGCTGACCGACAGCGTCATCGACCTGATGGCCGAACGCGCCGATGTCGCCATCCGCGCCGGGCCGCTCGGCGAATCGCGGCTGGTGGCGCGCAAGCTCGGGCAAAGCCCGGTGGTGGTGGTTGGGGCCCCGTCCTATCTCGAAGCGCACGGCAAGCCGCTGACGCCGGCCGATCTCGATGGGCATAATCGCATGGGCTTCGGCTTCGTCAGGCATATCGATGGCTGGCCGTTTGTCGACGCTGCCGGCAACGCGGTCTTGGTCCCGATCAGCGGCAACACGCTGGTCAGCGACGGCGAGGCGATGCGGCTGATGACGCTGGCCGGAGCCGGCATCTCCCGGCTGGCGCGCTGGCATGTCGCGGCCGATATCGCTGCCGGGCGGCTGGTGGCGCTGCTGGAGGATTTCAATCCGGGCGACGAGGAGGCGACCCATGCCGTCTATGTCGGCCAGGGCCGGCATCTGCCGGCGCGGGTGCGGGCCTTTCTCGATTTTCTGGCCGAGACCGTGCGGCTGACCTGACATGACACTCGGGAGCCGAAGGGCTCCCGAGATGACTGCGCTGGCAGCTACTATGCTTTCGGCACGAACGGCGCCGGGCGACGTCCGGCCGCCTGGCGCTCCAGCATCCAGCCGGGATATTCGGATGGCAGCGCGCTGACTTCGTCGAGCCTGGCGAGATCGTCCGCGTCGAGCTTCACCTCAGCCGCGGCGAGGTTCTGTTCGAGCTGGTCCATGCGGCTGGCGCCGATGATGACGCTCATCACGAAGGGCTTGGCCAGGACATAGCCGAGCGCCACCGTGGCAACGCTGATGTCATGCTTCCTGGCGATCTCGCGCATGACTGCGACGGCCGCCCAGGCGCGGTCCTCGTTGACCGGCGGGAAGTTGAAGGACGCACGGCGGCCCTCGCCATTGCCGGGCGCGCCAGGACCGTACTTGCCGGAAAGCAGGCCGCCCGCCATCGGCGACCACACCATCAGGCCGAGTTTTTCCTCGCCGATCAGCGGCACGATCTCGCGCTCGAGGTCGCGGCCGGCGATCGAATAGTAGGACTGGATGGTCTCGAAGCGGGCGAAGCCCTTGCGGTCGGCGATGCCGAGCGCCTTGGCGATGCGCCATGCCGCCCAGTTGGAAACGCCGACATAGCGGACCTTGCCGCTGGCAACGAGGTCGTCCAGCGCCCGTAGCGTCTCGTCGATCGGCGTCACCGCGTCGGTGCCGTGCAGCTGATAGAGATCGATATGGTCGAGCTGCAGCCGTTCGAGGCTGGCATCGACCGAATCCATGATGTGGCCGCGCGAGGAGCCGCGCTCGTTCGGACCCTGGCCCATGGCGCCATGCACCTTGGTGGCGATGACGACGTCCGAACGTTTGACGTCGAGGTCCCTGAGCGACTGGCCGAGCAGGCGCTCGGACTCGCCGAAGGAGTAGACGTCGGCCGTGTCGAAGAAATTGACGCCGGCGGCGATCGAGCGGCCGACGATCTCGTTGACGCCCTTCTGGTCGAGGCTGGCGATCAGCCCCCATTGGGCATTCTGGCCGGCGGCGCCGAAGGTCATGGTGCCGAGGCACAGTTCGGAGACGAACATCCCCGTATTTCCAAGCTGGTTATAACGCATGGCAAAGCTCCAGGAGACATGTGTGATGACGCAAAACAAATAGGAACGGTACGTTTCGTTTCAAGTCGTGGCGCAGCCGGCTTGCCGAACTGGCCCAAAGGCGTGCGGATCAGCGGCTGCCGAAGATCGCCGACCCGACCCTGACGCTGGTGGCGCCGAAGGCGATGGCCGTCTCGTAGTCGCCGGACATGCCCATCGACAGCTTGGCGACGCCGGCCTCGCGGGCAAGTTTTTCCAGCAGGGCGAAATGCGGGCCGGGATTCTCGTCGGCCGGCGGGATGCACATAAGGCCTTCGATGGCGAGGCGGTGGACAACGCGGCAGCGGGCGACGAAGGCGATCGCCGCGCGCGGCTCGATGCCGGCCTTCTGCGGCTCGGAGCCGGTGTTGACCTGGACATAGAGCTTCGGAGAGCGCCCCTGCCGGGCAATCTCCTTGGCGAGTTCGGCGGCGATCTTCTCGCGGTCGACCGTTTCGATGACGTCGAACAGCGCCACCGCTTCCTTGGCCTTGTTCGATTGCAGCGGACCGATGAGATGCAGCTCGATGTCAGGAAAGGCCTGCTTCAGATCAGGCCATTTGCCTTGCGCTTCCTGCACGCGGTTCTCGCCGAAGACCCGTTGGCCGGCCTCGATCACCGGCCGGATGTCGGCGGCGTCAAAGGTCTTGGAGACGGCCACCAGAGTCACCGCGCCGGCCTCGCGGCGGGCTTCCTGCTCGGCGGCGGCGATCTTCGCCTTGACCGCGAAAAACTGCTGAACGGTGTCACCCATATGCAAATCCCGCTGTTTTGACCCGCGTTTTTAGCCGCCGCAATGCCCATATGGTTGACGGGTTTGCCAAACCATGGTGAACACCCGGACCACATTCCCTGAACCGCGGAGCCAGTCGCCCGCGGTTCGCGCCTGCTTTTAAGTGAAAAACGTCCCATGGCAACCGAACGATACAATCCGCGCGCGTCAGAACCCAAATGGCAGAAGGCCTGGGCCGAAAAGAAGCTGTTCGAAGCGCGCAATGACGACCCGAAGCCGAAATACTATGTGCTGGAGATGTTCCCCTATCCGTCGGGGCGCATCCATATCGGTCACACCCGCAATTACACGATGGGCGACGTGGTGGCGCGCTACAAGCGGGCCAAGGGGTTCAACGTGCTGCATCCGATGGGCTGGGACGCCTTCGGCATGCCGGCCGAAAACGCGGCGATGCAGAACAAGGTCCACCCCAAGGAATGGACCTACCAGAACATCGCCACCATGCGCGAGCAGCTCAAGGTCATGGGCCTGTCGCTGGACTGGGCGCGCGAATTCGCGACCTGCGACGTCGACTACTACCACCGCCAGCAGATGCTGTTCCTCGATTTCGTCGAGAAGGGGCTGGTGACGCGCAAATCCTCCAAGGTCAATTGGGACCCGGAGGACATGACGGTGCTCGCCAACGAGCAGGTCATCGACGGGCGCGGCTGGCGCTCGGGTGCACTGGTCGAACAGCGCGAACTGACGCAGTGGTTCTTCAAGATTACCGACTATGCGCAGGACCTGCTGGATTCGCTCGACGGCCTCGACGAATGGCCGGAAAAAGTGAAGCTGATGCAGCAGAACTGGATCGGCCGTTCGGAAGGCCTGCTGATCCGCTGGCCTTTGACATCTGACGTTGCCGGCGAGCATGAGCTGGAAGTCTACACGACGCGGCCCGACACGATCTTCGGCGCCTCCTTCATGGCCGTCGCCGCCGATCACCCGCTGGCCAGGAAGGCCGCCGAGACCAATCCGGCGCTGGCGAAGTTCATCGACGAGGTCCGCCATATGGGCACGTCGGTGGCGGCGTTGGAGACAGCCGAGAAGAAGGGTTTCGACACCGGCATCCGCGTCGTCCATCCCTTCGACGACAGCTGGACGCTGCCCGTCTACGTCGCCAATTTCGTGCTGATGGAATACGGCACCGGCGCCATATTCGGCTGTCCGTCCGGCGACCAGCGCGACCTCGACTTCGCCAACAAATACGGCCTGCCGGTGATCCCGGTGGTGATGCCGGAAGGTGGCGATGCGAAGTCGTTCCAGATCACGGAAGAAGCGTATGTCGACGACGGGGTGATGATCAATTCGCGCTTCCTCGACGGCATGAAGCCAGACCGCGCCTTCGACGAGGTGGCGAAGCTGCTGGAGCAGAAGACGATCGGCAACCGGCCGATGGCCGAGCGCAAGGTGAATTTCCGCCTGCGCGACTGGGGCATTTCGCGCCAGCGCTACTGGGGCTGCCCGATCCCGATGATCCATTGCGAGGATTGCGGCGTGGTGCCCGTGCCGAAGGCCGACCTGCCGGTCAAACTGCCCGACGATGTCGATTTCGACCGGCCGGGCAACCCGCTCGACCGGCATCCGACCTGGCGGCATGTGAAGTGCCCGCAATGCGGCAAGGACGCGCGGCGCGAGACCGATACAATGGACACGTTCGTCGATTCGTCCTGGTATTTCGCCCGCTTCACCGCGCCCTGGGCGCATGAGCCGACCGATCCCAGGGCGGCGAACGAATGGCTGCCGGTCGATCAGTATATCGGCGGCATCGAGCATGCGATCCTGCACCTGCTCTATTCGCGCTTCTTCACCCGCGCCATGCGCGAGACCGGCCATGTCGGTCTGGCCGAGCCGTTCAAGGGCCTGTTCACGCAAGGCATGGTGGTGCACGAGACCTACCGCGTCGGATCGGCGTCGAACGGCCGCTGGCTGGCGCCGACCGAGGTGCGGCTGGACGGCGTCGACGGCGAACGCCGCGCCTTCGACATCGCCACCGGCGAGGCTGCCACCATCGGCCCGCTGGAGAAGATGTCGAAGTCGAAGAAGAACACGGTGAGCCCGGAAGACATTACCGACGGCTACGGCGCCGACACGGCGCGCTGGTTCATGCTGTCGGATTCGCCGCCCGAGCGCGATGTCGAGTGGACCGACGATGGCGCCGCCGGCGCGCACCGCTTCATGCAGCGCATCTGGCGGCTGGTGTCGATGGCGGCCGAGACGTTGGCGGGCATCAAACCCGCGGCGGCCGACGCCGGCGAGGCGGGAGCGGTGTCGAAGGCCACGCACAAGATCCTGAAGGCGGTCGGCGAGGACATCGAGAAGCTCGGCTTCAACCGCGCCATCGCCCGCATCTATGAACTGGCCAATGTGCTGACCACGCCGCTCAACCAGGTGGCGGAAGGCAAGGCCGATCCGGCACTGCAGAGCGCCTGCCGCCAGGCGGTGGAGATCCTGGTGCATCTGATCGCGCCAGTGATGCCGCATCTGGCCGAAGAGTGCTGGGAGACGCTCGGCGGCACCGATCTGGTCGCCGAACGGCCATGGCCGGTCTTCGATCCGGCGCTGGTCGTCGACAACGAAGTGACCTATCCGGTGCAGGTCAACGGCAAGAAGCGGGGGGATTTGACAATTGCCCGCGACGCGGACCAAGGTGCGGTCGAAAAAGCGGTATTGGCTCTCGACTTCGTGCAGAAAGCACTCGAAGGTAAGGCTCCGCGCAAGGTGATCATCGTGCCGCAGAGGATCGTCAATGTCGTTGCCTGATCGGGAAAAGACAGAGCTGAGCCGTCTGCTGCGCCGCGCCGCTCTTGCCGGCCTTGTCGGCTCGCTGGCTCTGGTTTCGGCCTGCACGGTGCGGCCGCTCTATTCCAACGCGCCGTTGTCGACGGGCTCGACCGCAAATGCCGAGCTGGCGTCGATCGCCATCAAGCCGGTCAGGACGCGTTATGCGCAGCAGGTGCGCAACAATCTGATCTTCGGCTTCGGGCGGGGCGCCGGCGAACCGGCGTCGCCGCTTTATTCGCTTAATCTCAGCGTGGCCGAAGCTGTTGAATCCTCGGCCCTCGTGCAGGTCGGCACCGATGAGGACGAGCCGACCGCCGGCTCGGTGACGCTGACCGCCAACTATACGCTGACCGATGCGAAAACCGGCGCCGTCATCACCGTCGGCAAGCGCTCGATTACCTCGTCCTTCGACAGGCCGCGCCAGGAATTTGCCTCGTACAGGGCGCAGATCGACGCCGAGAACCGCGCCGCGCGCGAACTGGCCGAGGCGCTGCAGCTGTCCATCGCCCAGGATCTGGTCCGGCACGGCAAGGCGGCCAGCTAGCGCCGCCTTCTTTTCACGGAAACGCCATCTCGATTCTGCTGTCGGGCCGCCTCGCAGCGGCCGGGCGGCATATTTTCAACTCGCCCTTGGGCCGATGCATTGGGATGAGCGGGCGACCGGTGAACGACGATCAGCCGCTCGAATTCGGATCACCTCACATCGCCGCGAAAGATACGTTTCGACCGCTCCAAAAGCGCTGGCGGGAAGCAACTGTTAACCACTCGCTCCCTATTGCTCAGCAGACATTTCAGAGTGAGTCTTGAGAATGGAATCCAAGCGTTTTCCTCGGGTCAATTCATTGAAGCCAGCTTCGCCCGATGACCCCGAGGGAAAGCGTTTCAACGGCGTGAGCGGCAAAGTGGATGGCCAGCCGCCCGGCGCGACCGCAGGCGGTAATTTCCCGCCACCTGTCGATCTCGGCGGCAATGAAAGTCCCGCCTGGCAGGAGTATTTCTTCCTGGCGCCCAATGTGCGGTTTACCCGCACGCCGGACTACGAAGCCAGCACGCGCCATCCGCGCCAGATCACCTCCGAGCAAGGCGAACCGCCGGTGCCGCCGGTGCGGCAAGCCGTCGCACAGCCTGCCGCGGCTGCGCCGACGTCCGTGGTCCCATCCCCGTCATTGTCGGCGGCGATGAAAAGCCGGAACGCCGCTTTGGAAGCCGCCCGGCCGCTCATCGGCAACAAAGCCGTGATGCATGAAAGATCACCGGCCTCCGCATCCGTTCCGCCAAGGCATGCCAGCGAAAAGGCGCGGACCGTTGTGACGGCCGGTCCGAGGACCCCTGCGCCGGTAGGTGTATCCGCACCGGCCGCGTCTGCCCAGGGAATGGCGGCGCCGGTCAAGACAACCGGCCGTGAAACCGTCCGCTGGCCCTATCTGTCGGATCACGTCTTCTTCGAGCTCATGGCGCCCTACATGATCGAAGGTTCGTCGCCCGCGTCGCGAGCCGTCCCGGTTCAGCGCGCCGCCGCGCCGGTCGCCGCCGGACGGGTCGATGTTTGCGCCGCGCCGACGGCCGACCCGACCGCGTTGTTCCGTGTCATCGACTGCCTTCCAGGCCAGCAGGCGCCGTCCGCCTCGCCGGATGTCCGTCCGGCCAACTCCAACGAAGCCGTGGTTCAGCCGACAACAGTGCCGAAGCGAGCCCAGGCGCGGGTCGCAGCCTCTGCCGTCGTGGGCAACGCCGCTCCGGCGCAAGTCGCGCAAGGCGCCGGGGACACCGTGCAGGTTCCAGCCGTGCGCGCCTCTTCGCCGCTGCCTTTGGCCGGCAAGATCGTGCCGGCCACGACGGGCGAGGCGTACGAACTTCCCTCGGAAGAGCTGCTGCAGCAGCCGCCGGAAGGGCAGGGTTTCTATATGTCGCAGGAGCGGCTCGAGCAGAATGCCGATCTGCTGGAGAGCGTGCTCGAGGATTTCGGCGTGCGCGGCGAGATCATCCACGTCCGCCCGGGTCCGGTCGTCACCCTCTATGAGTTCGAGCCGGCGCCGGGCGTCAAATCGTCCCGCGTCATCGGTCTTGCCGATGACATCGCCCGCTCCATGTCGGCGATTTCGGCGCGCGTCGCCGTCGTGCCCGGCCGCAACGTCATCGGCATCGAACTGCCGAACGAGACGCGCGAGACCGTCTATTTCCGCGAACTGATCGAATCGCAGGGCTTCCGCAAGACCAGCTGCAAGCTGGCGCTTTGCCTCGGCAAGACGATCGGCGGCGAGCCCGTCATCGCCGAACTGGCGAAGATGCCGCATCTGCTGGTCGCCGGGACCACCGGCTCGGGCAAGTCGGTTGCCATCAACACCATGATCCTGTCGCTGCTCTACCGGCTGAAGCCGGAAGAATGCCGGCTGATCATGGTCGATCCGAAGATGCTGGAACTCTCGGTCTATGACGGCATCCCGCATCTTCTGACGCCGGTCGTCACCGATCCCAAGAAGGCCGTCACCGCGCTCAAATGGGCGGTGCGCGAGATGGAGGACCGCTATCGCAAGATGGCGCGGCTCGGCGTGCGCAACATCGACGGCTACAATGAGCGCGCCGCCCAGGCCCGCGACAAGGGCGAGGCGGTCGTCATGACCGTGCAGACCGGCTTCGAAAAGGGCACCGGCGAGCCGCTGTTCGAGCAGCAGGAAATCGATCTTGCGCCGATGCCTTATATTGTCGTCATCGTCGACGAGATGGCCGATCTGATGATGGTCGCCGGCAAGGAGATCGAAGGCGCCATCCAGCGCCTGGCGCAGATGGCGCGCGCGGCCGGCATCCATCTGATCATGGCAACGCAGCGCCCCTCGGTCGACGTCATCACCGGCACGATCAAGGCCAACTTCCCGACCCGAATCTCCTTCCAGGTCACCTCCAAGATCGACAGCCGCACCATCCTGGGCGAGCAGGGCGCCGAACAGCTGCTCGGCCAGGGCGACATGCTGCACATGATGGGTGGCGGGCGGATATCACGCGTGCATGGCCCCTTCGTCTCCGACGCCGAGGTCGAACATGTCGTGGCGCATCTGAAGGCGCAGGGCCGCCCGGAATATCTGGAGACCGTGACCGCCGACGAGGACGAGGAAGAGGTCGACGACGACCAGGGCGCGGTCTTCGACAAGGGATCGGTCGGCGCGGAGGATAGCGATCCCAGCTATGACGAGGCGGTCAAGGTGGTGGTGCGCGACAAGAAGTGTTCGACGTCCTACATCCAGCGCCGTCTCGGCATCGGCTACAACCGCGCCGCTTCGCTGGTCGAGCGCATGGAGAAGGAAGGTCTGGTCGGCGCGCCCAACCATGTCGGCAAGCGCGAAATCATCATGGGCCGGCGCCCGCCGGCAGCCGCGCCCGACGAGGACAGCACGGAATGATCGGCGGCCCTTGCGGCGGTCGGACTTCTCCCGACACGTAACAGAAAAAGGCCGGTCGCCCGGCCTTTCTCATTGAAGCGGTGCGATCTCAGCCGATCTTCTGGCCGGTCTTGGCCCAGTCCGCAAGGAAGGCGGCGAGACCCTTGTCGGTCAGCGGATGGTTGACCAGCGCCTTCAGCGTCGCCGGCGGCGCAGTGATGACATCGGCGCCGATGAGGGCCGCCTGCTTGACGTGGTTCACGGTGCGCACCGAAGCGGTCAGGATCTCGGTCTGGAAATCGTAATTGTCGTAGATCTGCCGGATCTCCTGGATCAGCTCCATGCCGTCCGAGCCGGTGTCGTCGATGCGGCCGACGAAGGGGGAGATGAACGAGGCGCCGGCCTTGGCGGCGAGCAGCGCCTGGTTGGCCGAGAAGCACAGCGTGACGTTGACCATGCGGTTCATCTGGGTGCGGATCGTCTTGCAGGCCTTCAGGCCGTCCAGCGTCAGCGGCACCTTGATGCAGACATTGGGCGCAATCTTGGCCAGCACCTCGGCCTCCGCCATCATGTCCTTGTACACGGTCGCCACGACTTCGGCCGAAACCGGGCCGGCGACGATATCGCAGATCTGCTTGGTGACGTCGGCGATCTTGCCGCCGGATTTGAGAATCAGCGACGGATTGGTGGTGACGCCGTCGAGCAGCCCCAGATCATTCAGCTCACGGATTTCCTTGATGTCGGCGGTGTCGACAAAAAATTTCATGGCGGTCTCCTGACGATTTCGTCGTGCTTGGGAAGGCACGTTCAGCGTTGCTCTTTGATCTAGACCAAAGTCGGGGCAAGGTCACGCCTCATGATCGAAGATTCGCCCTTTGTCGCAGCCGCGCCGGTGCTGGTGCCGATGCCTGCCGAACGCCCCTACACCTATGCCGTGCCGGCCGGCATGCGCGTGGTGCCGGGGTCGATCGTGCGCGTGCCGCTCGGGCCGCGCCAGGTTGCCGGCATCGTCTGGGACGGCGCGGTCGAGACTGTCGACGCGAAAAAACTGCGCCCGATCGAGCAGGTCTTCGACTGCCCGCCGATCGACCGTTCGATGCGCCGTTTCGTCGACTGGGTGGCACAATACACACTGTCGGCGCCGGGCATGGTGGCGCGCATGCTGCTCAGAGCGCCGGAGGCCTTCGACCCGGAGCCCTGGATCGAGGGGTTGCAGCGCACGCTTGTCGTTCCCGATCGGATGACGGATGCGCGGGCGCGCGTGCTGGAAACGGCCGAAGGCGGGTTGGCCTGGACACGATCCGGCCTCGCGCATGCGGCCGGCGTATCGTCGACGGTCATCGAGGGGCTGAAGGCGCAAGGCGTGTTCGAGACGGTGATGATCCCGCCGCGCCCGGTGGTGGCAGCACCCGACCCGAGCTATGCCGTGCCCGAGCTGATGCCGGACCAGAGCGACGCCGCATCGATGCTGCGCGCCAATGTCGCGGCCTGCGCCTTCAACGTCGCGCTGCTCGACGGCGTCACCGGGTCTGGCAAGACGGAGGTCTATTTCGAGGCGGTGGCGGCCGCGCTCGACCAGGGCAAGCAGGTGCTGATTCTTTTGCCGGAAATCGCGCTGACCCACGCTTTCCTCGAACGCTTCCAGCAGCGCTTCGGCGCCAAGCCGGGCGAATGGCATTCCGACCTGCCGCCCAGGATGCGCGAAAAGGTCTGGCGGCAGGTCGCGGAAGGCACGGTGCGCGTCGTTGCCGGCGCGCGCTCGGCGCTGTTCCTGCCGTTCAAGGAGCTCGGCCTGATCGTCGTCGACGAGGAGCACGACCCTGCCTACAAGCAGGAGGACCGTGTCTTCTACAATGCGCGCGACATGGCGGTGGTGCGCGGCCATATTGGCGGCTTCCCGGTGGTGCTGGCATCGGCGACGCCATCGGTCGAGAGCCGCGTCAATGCCAGCCAGGGCAAGTACAACAGGGCCATTCTCTCCGCCCGCTTCGCCGAGGCGGCGCTGCCGCAGCTGAAGTCGATCGACATGCGGCGCGCGCCGCCGGCGCGTGGCGGCTTCCTGTCGCCGGTGCTGATCGACCATATGCGCAAGACGCTGGAGAAGAAGGAACAGTCGCTGCTGTTCCTCAACCGGCGCGGCTATGCGCCGCTTACGCTGTGCCGCGTCTGCGGCCACCGTTTCGGCTGCCCGGTCTGTTCGGCCTGGCTGGTCGAGCATCGCTTTCGCGGCCAGCTGGTCTGCCATCATTGCGGGCACAATGAGCGCCGCCCCGAAGCCTGCCCGGAATGCGGCAC
Source organism: Mesorhizobium sp. B2-4-19 (assembly GCF_006441315.1). Classification (NCBI taxonomy): domain Bacteria; kingdom Pseudomonadati; phylum Pseudomonadota; class Alphaproteobacteria; order Hyphomicrobiales; family Phyllobacteriaceae; genus Mesorhizobium; species Mesorhizobium sp. B2-4-19. The sequence goes on from NZ_VFUV01000010.1 coordinate 131,457, forward strand.
GCTCGATCATCTGGTCGCCTGCGGCCCGGGCGTCGAGCGCATCGCCGAGGAGGTCGTCACGCATTTCCCCGACGCGCGCACCATTGTCTTGTCATCCGACCTGATGGGCGGGGTGCGGCGGCTGCGGCTGGAACTGGAGGCGATCGCCGATGGCGAGGCCGACATCGTCATCGGTACGCAGCTCGTCGCCAAGGGCCACAATTTTCCCAACATGACGCTGGTCGGCGTCGTCGATGCCGATCTTGGCCTTGCCAATGGCGATCCGCGCGCCGCCGAGCGCACCTTCCAGCTGCTCAGCCAGGTGACCGGCCGCGCCGGCCGCACCGGCAAGAAGAGCCTCGGCCTGCTGCAGACATTCCAGCCGGACCATCCGGTGATGCGGGCGATCGTCTCCGGCGATGCCGAGGCTTTTTACGAGCGCGAGATCGCCGAGCGCGAACGGGCGGCGCTGCCGCCGTTCGGCCGGTTGGCCGGCGTCATCGTCAGCGCGGTGACGCGGGCGGAAGCGGAAGGGCATGCACGCGGCCTGCGCCGCGCCGCGCCCGAGGCGTCAGACCTGTTCGTGCTGGGGCCGGCGGAAGCGCCGCTGTCCCTGCTCGGCGGCCGCCACCGCTTCCGCCTGCTGATCCAGGGCGAACGGCGCGCCGACATGCAGGGCTTTATCCGCGCCATGCTGGCCAATGGGCCGAAGCAGCGTGGTTCGGTCCGGGTGCAGGTCGACATCGATCCGCAGAGCTTTTTGTAAGGTCGCGATATCGGCGACAGGCTGCTGGCCAGCGAGAAATGGAAGATCACATGAAAACCCTTGGCTTGCTCGGCGGCATGAGCTGGGAATCGACCGCCATCTACTATCGCCTGCTCAACGAGATCGTGCGCGAGCGCCTCGGTGGGTTGCATTCGGCCAAGCTGCTTTTGTGGTCGTTCGATTTCGCCGAGATCGCCGAGCGGCAGCATCATGGCGATTGGGACGGCGCCGGCGTGCTTCTGATCGAAGCCGCGCGCAAGTTGGAGGCGGGCGGTGCGGAAGGCCTGGTTCTGTGCACCAACACCATGCACAGACTGGCTGACCAGGTGCAGGCGTCGGTGTCGATCCCCTTGATCCACATCGCCGACGCCACGGCGGCCGCGGTCAAGCGCACAGGCATGCAGCGCCCGGCGCTGCTGGCGACGCGCTTCACCATGGAGCAGGATTTCTACAAGGGCCGGCTGGCCGACAAATACGGCCTGTCGCCTGTCGTGCCCGATGCGGCCGGGCGCGACATGGTGCATCGCGTCATCTATGACGAGCTCTGCCAGGGCATCGTCAGCGAAGACTCGAAGGCCGCTTATATGGAAGAGGCCGAACGTCTGCGCCGTGAAGAGGCCGCCGACAGCATCATCATGGGCTGCACCGAGATCACCATGCTTATCGGACAGGATGATTTCGACATTCCGGTTTTCGACACGACACGCATCCATGCCGAGGCGGCGGTGGAATTCGCGCTCGGTTGATGCGCTCACTTTTTGTTCTGACGCAATTCCGTAGGGAAAACGCTACTCCGTAGGGAAAACGCTACGCGTTTTTCCCGGGAAAACCGTTTCACACTTTTCCTCGCATCGCTTTGAAAGTGCCTGATGCCATCTGGCGCGGCGCTTTTCCTCGGCTAGAATGCCCGGAATTTCAAAACAGGCATTTCAAGGGGACAGGATGGATTTTGCGCTTCCATGGCCGACGAGCCAGGGCGAATGGCTGGCCTGGTCGAGCGCCGTCTTCACCGTGCTGCTCGGGCTTCTGTTTTTCCTGGCGCCTGGGCTGGCCTTCCGCATCCTGCGCCTGCAGGCGAAACCGGAGAAGGCGGCAGCGATCGCCGAGGGGCGCGGCAGGATGTCGGGCTTTTATCTCGGCGTCGGCCTGTGCTGCATTCTGCTGGCGCAGCCATTGGTTTACATGGCGCTCGGCTTCTCCTGGCTGTTCACGGCCTTCGGCCGGCTGCTGTCGATGATGTCGGATGGCGCCAACACACCTTTCAATTGGGTTTCCATTGTGGTGGAATTGGTCCTGGCGGCCTTGCCGCTCGCCTTTGCCTTCGGCTTTGTGCCCTGAATCCAAGGCTATTCCGGCGCATCAGACGCGAGTCTTTCGCCGGATGCGACAATAGTGCCTGAAAAGCATGCGGAACGACGCATTGCGGTCTTAAAATGCCTGTGCTAGACGGCAATCGACTTTCGGCCGGGGATAGCGGAAGCCGCGCCTCCGTGCTTGAAAAAATGCAGTAAGGTCAAAGATTTAGCCAGAGTTTTTGCTCGCGCCAACAATCTGCGGCCTGTCAGACAAGAGAAAAGACGGTCCGTGGCTCAATCGTCATCGCCAATCTCAGGTGTCGCAGAACGCTATGCGGGTTCGCTGTTCGAACTCGCCCTGCAGGCAAATTCCGTGGCCAAGGTCGAGGCCGACCTCAACAGTTTCGAGGCGATGCTCGCGGGCAGTTCCGACCTGACCAGGCTGATCAACAGCCCGGTATTCTCCAGCGAGGAGCAGGCCAAGGCCATCGCGGCGATCGCCGACAAAGCAGGCATCACCGGCCTCACCGGTAATTTCCTGCGCGTCGTTGCCCGCAACCGCCGGCTGTTCGCCGTGCCCGGCATGATCAAGGCGTTCCGCCAGATCGCCGCCGAGCATCGTGGCGAGACCGCTGCTGAAGTGACGTCGGCTCACGAGCTGACGGCTGCCCAGCAGATCGAACTCAAGGCGGCGCTGAAAAGCGTTGCCGGCAAGGACGTGGCCATCTCCGTCACCGTCGATCCGTCGCTGCTCGGCGGGCTGGTGGTCAAGATGGGCTCGCGCCAGATCGATACGTCGCTCAAAACCAAACTCAATTCGCTCAAGCTTGCACTGAAAGAGGTCGGCTGATGGACATCCGCGCCGCGGAAATTTCCGCAATTCTGAAAGACCAGATCAAGAATTTCGGCAAGGAGGCCGAGGTCTCCGAAGTTGGACAGGTGCTGTCCGTCGGTGACGGTATCGCCCGCGTCTATGGCCTCGACAATGTCCAGGCCGGCGAAATGGTCGAATTCCCCGGCGGCATCCGCGGCATGGCGCTCAACCTCGAAGCCGACAATGTCGGCGTCGTCATCTTCGGCGCCGACCGCGACATCAAGGAAGGCGACACCGTCAAGCGGACCGGCGCCATCGTCGACGTTCCGGTCGGTCCGGGCCTGCTCGGCCGCGTCGTCGACGCGCTCGGCAACCCGATCGACGGCAAGGGCCCGATCAAGGCGACCGAACGCAAGCGCGTCGACGTCAAGGCGCCCGGCATCATCCCGCGCAAGTCGGTGCATGAGCCGATGTCGACCGGCCTCAAGGCCATCGACGCACTGATCCCGGTCGGCCGCGGCCAGCGCGAGCTGGTGATCGGCGACCGTCAGACCGGCAAGACCGCCATCATCCTCGACACGATGCTCAACCAGAAGTCGGTGCACGACAACGGCCCCGAGAAGGAAAAGCTCTACTGCGTCTACGTCGCCGTCGGCCAGAAGCGCTCGACCGTCGCGCAGTTCGTCAAGGTGCTGGAAGAGCGCGGCGCGCTCGAATATTCGATCATCGTCGCCGCCACCGCTTCCGATCCGGCGCCGATGCAGTTCCTGGCGCCGTTCGCCGGCTGCACCATGGGCGAATATTTCCGCGACAATGGCATGCATGCGCTGATCAGCTACGACGATCTGTCGAAGCAGGCCGTCGCCTATCGCCAGATGTCGCTGCTCCTGCGCCGCCCGCCGGGCCGCGAAGCCTATCCGGGCGACGTCTTCTACCTGCACTCGCGCCTGCTCGAGCGCGCCGCCAAGCTCAATGACGATCTGGGCAATGGCTCGCTGACGGCTTTGCCGGTCATCGAAACCCAGGCCAACGACGTGTCGGCCTACATCCCGACCAACGTGATCTCGATCACCGACGGCCAGATCTTCCTCGAAACCAACCTGTTTTTCCAAGGCATCCGTCCGGCCGTCAACGTCGGCCTGTCGGTGTCGCGCGTCGGTTCCTCGGCGCAGATCAAGGCGATGAAGCAGGTTGCCGGTTCGATCAAGGGCGAGCTCGCGCAGTACCGCGAAATGGCGGCCTTCGCGCAGTTCGGCTCGGATCTCGACGCCGCCACGCAGCGCCTGCTCAACCGCGGATCGCGCCTGACCGAACTCCTGAAGCAGCCGCAGTTCTCGCCGCTGAAGACGGAAGAGCAGGTCGCGGTGATCTTCGCCGGCGTCAACGGCTACCTCGACAAGCTGCCGGTCAATCAGGTCGGCAAGTTCGAGCATGGCCTGCTCAGCCATATGCGTGCCGCGGGCAAGGACGTTCTCGACGCCATCCGCAAGGAAAAGGCGCTGTCGGACGATCTGCGCGCCAAGCTGAAGGCAGAGATCGACGCTTTCGCCAAGACCTTCGCCTGAGCGAAGCGACAAGACGGGATCAGGTTTGAAGCATGCCTTCATTAAAAGACCTTCGTAACCGTATCGCCTCGGTCAAGGCGACGCAGAAGATCACCAAGGCGATGCAGATGGTCGCCGCGGCGAAGCTGCGCCGTGCGCAAGAGGCAGCAGAAGCGGCGCGCCCCTATTCGGAGCGCATGGGTTCCGTGCTGGCCAACATCACCCAGGCAATCGGCGGCGGCGGCGATGCCCCGGCGCTGATGACCGGCACCGGTAAGGACAATGTGCATCTGCTCGTCGTCTGCACCGCCGAGCGCGGCCTGTGCGGCGGCTTCAATTCGCAGATCGCCCGTCTTGCCCGCGATCATATCCGGCGGCTTCTGGCCGACGGCAAGCAGGTCAAGATCATCTGCGTCGGCAAGAAAGGTTTTGATATCCTGCGCCGCGACTACGCCTCGATGATCCTCGATCGTGTCGACCTGCGCGAGGTCAAGACGCTCGGCTTCGTCAACGCCGACGCGATCGCCAAGAAAGTCATCCACCTCTTCAACGAGGGCGCCTTCGATATCTGCACGCTGTTCTATTCGCAGTTCAAGTCGGTGATCAGCCAGGTCCCGACCGCGCAGCAGATCATCCCGGCCGGCGTCGCTTCGGCGCCCGCCGAGACGGTGGAAGGCGGCAATGCCGTCTACGAGTATGAGCCCGAGCCGGGCGAAATCCTCTCCGACCTCATCCCGCGCAACATTTCCGTGCAGGTTTTCCGGGCGCTGCTCGAAAACGCGGCCGGCGAAATGGGCGCCAAGATGAGCGCCATGGACAATGCGACGCGCAACGCCGGGGAGATGATCAACAAGCTGTCGATCACCTACAATCGCCAGCGGCAGGCGCAGATCACCAAGGAACTGATCGAAATCATTTCGGGCGCCGAAGCGCTCTAGACGCGGTTCGCGGGCCATCGGCCCGCTCCAGGACCGCGTGAGAAACAAAGGACGAAAAAGGGTAAAGACGATGGCGAAAGCAGCGACCCCCAAGACAGCGGCCCCCAAGGCCGCAGCCGCGAAGACCGCAGCCCCCGCAAAGGCGGCCAAGGCTCCGGCAGCCGCCGCGAAGGCAGCTCCGGCAAAGACGGCCGCAGCGCCGGCCAAGGCCGCGGCGGCCAGGACTCCGGCCGTGGCCGCCAAGGCGACGGGCGTTGTCGGCAAGGTCCGCCAGGTCATCGGCGCCGTCGTCGACGTGCAGTTCGGCGATCACCTTCCGGCGATCCTGAACGCGCTCGAGACGACCAATGTCGGCAACCGCCTGGTGCTCGAAGTTGCCCAGCACCTGGGTGAAAACACCGTGCGCTGCATCGCCATGGACTCCACCGAAGGTCTGGTGCGTGGCCAGGAAGTGCGCGACACCGGTGCGCCGATCACCGTGCCGGTCGGCCCGGGCATGCTCGGCCGCATCATCAACGTCATCGGCGAGCCGGTCGACGAAGAAGGCCCGGTCGACGGGATCGAAATGCGCTCCATCCACCAGCCGGCTCCGACCTATGTCGAGCAGTCGACGGAGGCGCAGATCCTGATCACCGGCATCAAGGTGCTCGACCTGCTGGCACCTTACGCCAAGGGCGGCAAGATCGGCCTGTTCGGCGGCGCCGGCGTCGGCAAGACCGTGCTGATCCAGGAACTGATCAACAACATCGCCAAGGCGCATGGCGGCTATTCGGTGTTCGCCGGCGTCGGCGAGCGCACCCGCGAGGGTAACGATCTCTATCACGAGTTCATCGAGTCCGGCGTCAACAAGAAGGGCGGCGGCGAAGGCTCCAAGGCGGCCCTCGTGTACGGCCAGATGAACGAGCCGCCGGGCGCGCGCGCCCGCGTCGGCCTGACCGGCCTGACGGTCGCTGAATATTTCCGCGACCAGGGCCAGGACGTGCTGTTCTTCGTCGACAACATCTTCCGCTTCACGCAGGCGGGTTCGGAAGTGTCGGCTCTGCTCGGCCGTATCCCGTCGGCCGTGGGTTATCAGCCGACGCTCGCCACCGACATGGGCGCGCTGCAGGAACGCATCACCACCACCACCAAGGGCTCGATCACCTCGGTGCAGGCCATCTACGTGCCCGCCGACGACTTGACCGACCCGGCGCCGGCAACCTCGTTCGCCCACCTTGACGCGACGACGACGCTGAACCGCGCCATCGCCGAAAAGGGCATCTATCCGGCGGTCGATCCGCTGGATTCGACCTCGCGTATGCTCGACCCGATGGTTGTCGGCGAAGAGCACTATGCCGTTGCCCGCCAGGTGCAGTCGATCCTCCAGCGCTACAAGTCGCTGCAGGACATCATCGCCATCCTGGGCATGGACGAGCTGTCGGAAGAGGACAAGCAGACCGTGGCCCGCGCCCGCAAGATCGAGCGCTTCCTGTCGCAGCCCTTCTTCGTCGCCGAAGTGTTCACCGGCGCGCCGGGCAAGCTCGTCGACCTCGCCGACACCATCAAGGGCTTCAAGGGCCTCTGCAACGGCGATTACGATCACCTGCCGGAAGCCGCGTTCTACATGGTCGGTGGAATCGAGGAAGCGGTCGAGAAGGCACAGCGCCTGGCGGCTGAAGCGGCGTAAAGAAGCGAATAGGGAGTAGTGAGTAGTGAGTAGAGAATAGCAGGTGTGATTTAGGCAGTTTGCCGTCACTACTGACTACTCACTACTCCCCTACTCACTAAATTAACATGGCTGAAGCTTTCAAATTCGAACTGGTCTCGCCGGAGCGCCTGCTGGTTTCCGCTGAGGTCGAATCCGTCGTCATTCCCGGTGCCGAAGGCGAGATGACCGTGATGGCGCATCACGCACCGGTCATGACCACGATCAAGCCGGGTGTCGTCACGGTGAAGACCGCCTCGGGCGGCGAAGAACGCTATGTCGTGTTCGGCGGTTTCGCCGACATCGTTCCGGCCGGCTGCACGCTGCTGGCGGAATCGGCTGTCGCCGTGAAGGATGTCGACCGCGCCGATCTCGCCCGCCGCATCCAGGAAGCCAAGGAAGATGCCGCCGACGCCAAGGACGACCAGGCGCGCAGCAAGGCGGAACAGTTTCTTAGCCAGCTCACGACGCTCGAAGGCGCGATTCTTCCGGCCTGAAATCCGCACCAGGTGACTTGATGAAAAGCGGGGCCTTGCCTCGCTTTTTTGTTTAAATGCCCAAGGCGGCGAAGGCCAGCGTCGGACCATCGCGTCGCAAGTGGACGAGATGCACCGCCGTGAGTTCAATCAGCGTCTGGCGCTCGGCGTGGTCCCTGGCGAAGCCGGCCAGGCCGAACACCGCCGTCACGGTTTCGTTCGCCGGCAATTGCTGGTTCAAAAGTGCCGTCAACGCCGCATCGAGCGGATCGGTGAAATGGTTTTCGGGCAAGGTTTTTCCGCGTGCGGCGCAGGCGGCGATCCAGGCCGCCACCACCAGCGTGAGATGGACGAACTCAGTACCGGCTTCGAGGCATTCGATGGCGGAGGCGATGATGCGCTGCGGCAGTTTCTGGCTGCCATCATTGGCGATCTGCGCCGTGCGGTGGGCGAGCGCGGTGTTTGAAAAACGCTCGGCGAGCTCGGCCGTGTAGGTCGCCGTGTCGAGCCCGGCATCTTCCGGCAATGTCGGGATGGCCTCGGCCCATAGCCCGTCGACGAACTTCCGGATCGCCGTATCGGCGAAGGCACGGTCAACGGTGGCGTGGCCGCTGAGCAGGCCGAGATAAGCGATGCCCGAATGCGCGCCGTTGAGCAGCCTGAGCTTCATGTCCTCGAAGGGGCCGACATCGCCGACCATGGTAACGCCGAACTTTTCCCAGTCCGGCCTGTCCGCCGGAAAATTGTCCTCGACCACCCATTGGCGGAAGGGCTCGGTCATCACGGGCCAGGCATCGTCGACACCGAGTTCGCCAGCGATGCGTGCCCGGTCGGCGTCGGTGGTTGCCGGCACGATGCGATCGACCATGCTCGACGGAAAGGCGACTTCATTCGCGATATGGTCGGCGATCCTGGTGTCGCCTGCCGTAGCAAACCCGGCATCGCGCAGCTCGGCGAATTCGGTCAGCAGCCGATGCAGCGTGGCGCCGTTGGCCGGCAGGTTGTCGCAGCACAGCACGGTAAAGGGCGGGGTGCCGGCGGCCAGCCTCCGGGCAAGCGCCTCGGCAAGGAAACCATGTGCCGTCTTCGGCGCCCGCGGATTGGCCAGATCGTGGATGATATCGGGATGGGCGACGTCCAATCCGCCGCTCGCGGCCCTGAGATAGGCCTTTTCGGTGATGGTCAGCGTGACGATGCGGGTGCGCGGATCGGTCAGCGCGGCCAGCACCGCGCCGGGGTCTTCCGGCGCCACCAGCATCGACTGGATAGAGCCGATGACGCGCAGCTCCTCCTCGCCATTGCTGCGGATCGCCAGCGTGTAGAGCCCGTCCTGTGGCGACAGCGCATCGCGCGTGTCGGGGCTGCGCAAGGAGACGCCGACGATGCCCCACTCCGTCTCGCCCGCCGCCAGGCACTCGTCGACATAGGCGGCCTGATGGGCGCGATGGAAGGCGCCGACGCCCAGATGCACAATGCCTGGGGCAATGCGGCCGCGGTCATAGGCAGGGATTTTGGTCCCGGCGGGCAGCTTCTGCAGCGTGGCGTCGGACAGATGGCTTCTGGTCATCAGCATACCGGGGCGGGGGCTGTGGATGACAGGCGGGGTAACACCTGTTTGCGCCTGCCGCAAGGATGCCGCTTTGCCAACGCACATTGACATCGCTTTGGCCCGAACGTACCGCTATCCAGACTGGAGGAGCCGCTTTCCCCATGGTTGCGCTGACCGATCCGGACCTGCTGTTTCCGTCCGAAGCGCATTCGCGCTCGCTTGCCCGCGACCTCTATGCCGGCATCAAGGACCTGCCCATCGTCAGTCCGCACGGCCACACCGATCCGCGCTGGTATGCGCTGAACGAGCCGTTCCCGGATCCGGCGCAACTGCTCATCGTGCCCGACCACTACATTTTCCGCATGCTGTTCAGCCAGGGCGTGCGGCTGGAGGATCTCGGCGTGGCGAGCCTGGACGGCGCCCCGGTGGAGACAGACGGCAGGACGATCTGGCGGCGCTTCGCCGAGTACTATTATCTGTTTCGCGGCACGCCGACCCGGCTATGGTTCGACCATGTGCTGGCGCATCTGTTCGGCATCGAAGAGCCGCTGGATGCAGCGACGGCCGACCGCCACTACGACACGATCGCGACGGTGCTGCAGTGGGAGAATTTCCGCCCGCGCGCCTTGTTCGAGCGCTTCAACATCGAGGTCATCGCCACGACCGAAGGCGCGCTCGACGATCTCGAATGGCACAAGATGATCCGCGACAGCGGCTGGGAAGGCCGTGTCGTCACCGCCTATCGGCCGGACTCGGTCGTCGATCCCGATTTCGAGGGTTTTTCCGCCAATCTCGACCGGCTTGGCGAGATTACCGGCTGCGACACCGGCAGCTGGGCCGGTTATCTCGACGCGCATCGGCAGCGGCGTGCCTTCTTCAAGAGCTTTGGCGCGACCTCTTCGGATCATGGCCATCCGACGGCGGAGACCGCCAATCTCTCCGACGCGGCGGCGCAGGAGCTGTTCAACCGCATCCGCGGCGGCTCGGAGGATGAGCGCGAGCGCAAACTGTTCCGCGCCCAGATGCTGACCGAGATGGCCAAGATGAGCCGGGATGACGGGCTGGTGCTGCAGATCCATCCCGGCTCTTGGCGCAATCATTCGCCTTCCATTTTCCAGAGGTTCGGCCGCGACAAGGGCTTCGATATCCCGATGCGGACCGATTATGTGACGGCGCTGAAGCCGCTGCTCGATTGCGTCGGGCTGGAGCGTGACCTGACGGTGATCCTCTTCACGCTGGACGAGAGCAGCTACGCGCGGGAGCTGGCGCCGCTGGCCGGTGTTTACCCGGCGCTGAAGCTTGGCCCCGCCTGGTGGTTCCATGACAGTCCGGAAGGCATGCGCCGGTTTCGCGAGATGACGACGGAGACGGCCGGCTTCTACAATACCGTCGGCTTCAATGACGACACCCGTGCCTTTCCCTCGATCCCGGCCCGCCACGACGTGGCGCGGCGAGTCGACTGCGCCTTCCTCGCACGCCTCGTCGCCGAGCACCGGCTGCGCGAGGACGAGGCGCATGAGCTGGCTCGCGAATTGGCCTATACGCTGGCGAAGAAGGCGTACCGGCTTTGATGTCGTCGGCTCCAAATTCCAACGACGCCGGCCGTTGGAAACGCGTGACAGGCTGACGGTGCCGAGATGAACAGTACCGGCATCGATCTCTCCGCCTTCAGCCTGGCCGGCAAGCGCATCCTGGTCACCGGCGCCAACACCGGTATCGGCCAAGGCATTGTCCTCTCGATCGCGCGCGCGGGCGGCACGGTGGTCGGCGTCGGCCGCTCGTCGATGGACGATACGGCGAGCAAGGTCGCGGCCATCGGTGCCAGGTTCGAAGCGGTGAGCGCCGACCTTGCCGACACGGCGGCCGCCGGACCGATGCTGGATCGGGTGTGGGACGAAAGCGGGCCGCTCGACGGGCTGGTCAACAATGCCGGCATCATCCGGCGCGCCGATGCAATCGATCTGACCGAGACCGACTGGGACGACGTCATGGACGTCAATCTGAAGGCGGTGTTTCTGCTTTGCCAGTCCTTCGCCAGGCGCGCGCTTGCCGATGGTCGCCGGGGCAAGATCGTCAACATCGCCTCGGTGCTGAGTTTCCAGGGCGGCATCCGCGTCGCCTCCTACACCGCCTCGAAACATGGCGTGCTCGGCATCACCCGGCTGCTCGCCTGCGAATGGGCGGCCAAGGGCATTAACGTCAACGCCATCGCGCCGGGCTATGTCGAGACCAACAACACGCACGCACTGCGGGCCGACCCCGAGCGCAGTGCCGCCATTCTCGGGCGCATTCCCGCGGGGCGCTGGGGTGAGCCATCGGACATTGGCGATGCCGCCGTCTTCCTGCTGGCACGGGCTTCCGACTATATGCATGGCGCCGCGGTGCCGGTGGATGGCGGCTGGCTGGCGCGATGAGGAGAGGACATGACCAAGACCAAGATCTTCGCGCATGCCGGCGAGGGCGTCTGGACGCCGACGCCCGACGGCAACAGGCGGCGCGTTCTCCTCTCCACCGATGAGCTGATGCTGGTCGAATTCGGCTTCGACAAGGGCGGCGTCGGCGCCTTGCATTCGCACCCGCATGTCCAATCAAGCTATGTCGCCGAGGGCCGTTTCGAGGTGACCATCGACGGGCGGACGGAAATTCTCGAGGCCGGCGGCAGCTTCATCGTGCCGTCCGGTCTGGTGCATGGCGTCAAAGCGCTGGAAGCGGGACGGCTGGTCGACAGCTTTACGCCGCACCGTGCCGATTTTCTTGCTCTAAATCAAAGCGATAGAGCATGATGTCGTCCGAAAACCGCTTCACGGTTTTCGGCATCATGCTTTTAGCGGAGGACTTGCCGAGCCAAATCTGGGAGATCGCGTGCGGGCGCATGTCCCGCGCCCCAAAAGAGGCGCGGGTTGTTGCCTGGGCGCTTGTGGCGCCGCGGTACTCAAGACATGACCGCAGGATGTGAAGCCTGCCGCATCGTGGTGAAGATAAGCTTAATGCGCCGTACAACCGACGGCTGCCTTCGGTCAGGTGATGCGCCGGAGCAGGCTGAAAATCCGCTCGAACGTCTTGCCGTAGGGCGGGCGCAGCAGGGCGCCGGCGCTCAGGCGCGACTGCAGGAAAACCGGCTTCTCCTTGCTGAAGGTGCGGAACCCCCATTCGCCGTGATAGGCGCCCATGCCGCTGGCGCCGACGCCGCCGAAAGGCTGGTTCTCCTGCACCAGATGCAGCATGCAGTCGTTGATGGTGACGCCGCCGGCGACGGTCTCGCGCAGGATGCGCCGGCGGTTGGTGCTGTCGTTGCCGAACCAGTAGAGCGCCAGCGGCCGCTCGGCCTGGTTCACGTGGCTGATCGCCTCGTCGACGGTGGCATATTCGACGATCGGCAGCACCGGGCCGAAAATCTCCTCGCGCATCAGCCGCAGGTCGGGTCCGGCGTTTCGAACCAGGGTCGGCAGAAGCTTGCGGCTCGTGGCGCCGAATTCTTCGCCGGCCGGATTGATTTCGACGACATCGGCACCGGCATCGCGGGCTTCCGCGACCATGGCGCGCAGGCGCTGAAAATGCCGGTCGCTGATGATGGCGGTGTAGTCGGGGTTGTCGCGGAGCGTCGGGTAGAGCCGCGCCACCGCGGCAGCGAGTTTGGCGGCGACCGTGGCGGCCTGCCCTATGGGCACCAGCAGATAGTCCGGTGCGATGCAGGTCTGCCCGGCATTGAGCAGCTTGCCATAGGCGATGCTGGCCGTTGCCGCATCGAGATCGCAGGAAGGATCGAAGATCGCCGGCGACTTGCCGCCGAGTTCGAGCGTGACCGGAGTGAGGTTGGCGGCCGCGGCGATCGCGACCTGGCGGCCGACCGCGGTCGAGCCGGTGAACAGCAGATGATCGAACGGCATCGACACGAAGGCCTTGCCCATCTCGGCATCGCCGGTGATGACGCTGAGCTCGTCGGGCGAAAAATGTTCGCCGGCCAGCCTGGCGAGCAGCGCCGAGAAGGCCGGTGTCAGTTCGGACGGCTTGACCAGCACGCGGTTGCCGGCGGCGAGCGCTGCCGTGACCGGCGCGACGGCGAGCTGGAAGGGGTAATTCCAGGGCGAGACGATGCCGACCACACCAAGCGGCTGCGGCAGGAGGCGGTTGCGGCCCGGCAGGAACGGCAAGGTGGTGGCGACGCGACGTTCCCGCATCCAGCCGCTCAGATGAGACAGCGTGTGGCGGATGCCGGCGCGCACGACAAACAGTTCGGCAAGGCGCGTCTCATGCGCCGAGCGGCCGCCAAAGTCGGCGTCGATCGCGGCGCCGATCTCCGCCTCATGCTGCTCGGTCAAAGCCAGCAGGCGCTTCAGGCGGTCTTTGCGAACACCCAGGTCCGGAAAGGGCTGCTTCTCGAAGGCCGTACGCTGCAGCTGGAACCGTTCACCCAGGACATCCTGTCTCACCTGCAGCATCGCGTCCTCCCTGGCTCGTCGGACCAAGCTTACATCCTGGTGCGTGAAGGAATCCAGCGGGGGTGCGGGTGTCGCTGGGGAAGGTGTGCCTTCACGGGCCATGGCCAACCGGTCCGCCGTCAACATGGATGACCGTTCCGGTTGTGTTCCGAGGATAGCTGCGCTACTCCAAAGCGTCACGCGGAGAGCATCTTGATCGATTCCCACATCCTCTCCCATCCCCGAAAAATCGCTTCCCGTCCGGTGTCCGCCTGATGTCGGTGCAGACAGCGAGTGTCCGGGCCGAGGATCCCAAGCGGCGCGTCCTGAAGGACGTGTTCGGCTTCGACGATTTCCGCCCCGGCCAGGCCGATGTCATGGACGCACTGCTCGGCGGGCGCCATGTGCTGGCCGTCATGCCGACGGGTGCGGGCAAATCGCTTTGCTACCAGGTGCCGGCGCTGGTCATGGGCGGGCTCGCCCTGGTCGTGTCGCCGCTGGTGGCGCTGATGCAGGATCAGGTCGCGGCCTTGCGCCTGGCCGGCGTTGGCGCCGATACGATCAATTCCTCGCTCGACCGGGAAGCCAATGTCGCGGCCTGGCGCCGCGTGGCATCAGGCCAGACGCGGCTGCTTTATCTGGCGCCGGAACGGCTGATGACCGAGCGGATGCTCGAGGCGCTTTCCAGGCTCGAGGTCAGCCTGATCGCCATCGACGAGGCACATTGCATCTCGCAATGGGGGCCGGCGTTCCGGCCTGAGTACGAGGATCTGTCGCGCCTGCGCCACATCTTCCCCAATGTCCCCATCATCGCGGTGACGGCGACGGCGGATGAGAGCACGCGCAGCGATATCGAGGCACGGCTGTTCGCCGAGCGGGTCGAAACGCTGGTGCTGGGGTTCGACCGGCCCAACATCAAGCTCGCCATCGAATCCAAGCAGGACGGCAAGCGGCAATTGCTGCGTTTCATCGAGCGTCACCCGGGCAAGAGCGGCATCGTCTACTGCCTGTCGCGCAAGAAGACGGAGGAGATGGCGGCCTTCCTGGAAAAGAACGGCGTCACCGCGCTCGCCTATCACGCCGGCATGAGCAAGGAGGCGCGCGAGGCCAATCAAAACGCCTTCATGACGCTGTCCGGCGTCGTCATGGTGGCGACCATCGCCTTCGGCATGGGCATCGACAAGCCCGATGTCGCCTATGTCTTCCATACCGACATGCCGGGCAGCCTGGAGGCCTATTATCAGGAGATCGGCCGTGCCGGCCGTGACGGGCGCAAGGCCGAGGCGCACATGCTGTACGGCCTTGGCGACATCCGCATGCGCCGGCTGTTCATCGACGACGAGGATGCGTCGGTCGAGCACAAGAAGCGCGCGCATCGCCGGCTCGACACGCTGATCGGCTATTGCGAGACGGCGCAGTGCCGCCGCCAGGTGCTGCTCGGCTATTTCGGAGAAGAAGCCGAGCCTTGCGGCAATTGCGACAACTGCCTGGATCAGGTGCCGCGCGCCGATGGCGGCGCGGAGGCGCGCATCATCCTGGCCGCGGTCGCGCAGAGCGGCGAGCGCTTCGGCGCCGCCCATGTCATCAATATCCTGCTCGGCCACGAGACCGAGAAGATCCTGGCCCGCGGTCACCAGAAGCTCGCCAGCTTCGGCAGCGGCGCGGCGCACAAGAAGGATCTCTGGCTATCGCTGATCCGGCAGCTCGTCGCCGGCGGTTTCCTCGAGCCGGATCCGAGCGGCCATGGCGGCCTCGCCATCGCCGAGAAAGGCCATGCGCTCGGCCGTGGCGAGATGCCGTTCCATTACCGTGTCGAGATGCGCAGCCGCGCCTTGCGCAAGACGCGGGCGGCGGAGGGTTCGGGCGCCAACGCCGAAGGCGTCGACGCCTCGCTGCTGGCCACGCTCAAATCCCTGCGGCTGCGCCTGGCCAAGGAACGCCAGGTGCCGGCCTATGTGGTGTTCTCCGACCGCACGCTGATCGACATGGCCGAACGCCGCCCGCGCGACCTCGACGCCTTCGCCGAGGTCAATGGCGTGGGAGGGGCGAAGCTCAAGGAGTTCGGGGAGATTTTTGTGAAGGCGATTGCCGGACACCGGTCCGAAGGATCGGTCTGAAACCCTCATTACATCCGGCAAGCAATCGTCACATCTGTATCGACATGCCGCCATCGACGGTCAGGACGTGCCCGTTGACGAAAGACGCCGCGTCGCTGGCGAGGAAAAGCGCGGCGCCGGCAATTTCCTGCGGCCTCCCCCAGCGCTGCAGCGGAACCCGCTGGCGGGCGAAGGCAACCAGATCGGCGTTTGCCGCCATCGCGGCATTGGTCTCGGTGGCAAACATTCCCGGCGCGATGGCGTTGCTGGTCACGCCGTGGGCGCCATATTCGACGGCGATGCCGCGCATCAGCCCGGTCAGTCCCTGCTTGGCGGCGGGATAGATGGCATCGCCGGGTCGCGCCATCTCACCGACGATCGAGGTCACCGCGATCAGCCGGCCATGACCCTGGGCCTTCATGATCTCCGCCGCATCGCGTGACAGCGAGATCGCCGACAACAGATCCGTCCTGATCAGATCGAGAATGTCGTCGTCGTTGAAGGCGGCGAGCGGCCGCCTGTCGCGGGCGCCGACATTGTTGACGAGGATGTCGAGCCGGCCTGGGGTCTTGCTGATCTCGGCAATCATCGCGCGGCCCGCCCCGATGTCGGCGACGTCGAAGACCGCCGCTTGCGCACTGCCGCCATTTGCGGTGACGGAGGCGACGGCGCTATCGAGCGTCGCTGCGGTGCGTCCAGTCATCACGACATGGGCTCCGGCTTCGGCAAAGGCACGCGCAATCTCGAAACCGAGGCCGCGTCCGCCGCCGGTGATCAGGGCCACACGCCCCTTTAGGGAAAATCGATCGAAGATGCTCACAACCGGCGGCGGCGAAATTCGTGCAGCTAATTTGACAAACTTTGCCAAAAATATGCCATACTGTAGGTCATCGGAGATGGCTATGGCGACAATGAACGTGTCCTTGCCCGATCCCATGAAAGACTGGGTCGAGGCGCAAACCAAGACAGGCCGCTATGCCAATGCGAGCGACTATGTGCGGGATCTGATCCGCCGGGATCAGGAGCGCAATGACAAGATCGCGGCCATGCAGCGCTTCGTCGATGACGGTCTGAAAAGCGGCATCGGCACTCGTTCCAAGGACGCGCTTTTCGCCGAGGCGCTGACGCGGGCCAATGCGCCGCGCGGCAATTGACCATGGGATTTCGCTCTCTTTAGCGGCGGAAGAAGATATTATCGCTATCGCTGAAGAGGGCATGCGTCTGTTCGGCGCAGCGCAGGCCGGAATGTATCATGAGCAGTTGTTTGCGACCCTTGACCTGATCGCTGCCAAATCCCCGCATGGCCCGGGAGCGCCATGAGATATCCCCGCCGATGCGCATCCACCCCTTCAAGGCCCACCTTGTCGTCTACAGGATCGAAGCAGATGGCAATATTCTCATTGTCCGGATACGTCACGGACACGAGGATTGGTCAGGCGATGCCCCTTAGGCCGGACCAAGCCCAGGCTGCGACATCTTTCGGGGTGTCGGGCAATTTATGAAGCAGGGTGGCGGAGAGGGAGGGATTCGAACCCCCGATGGGCTTGCACCCATGCCGCATTTCGAGTGCGGTGCATTCGACCACTCTGCCACCTCTCCGCGGTCATGGTCGGCCGTTGCCGGCGCGGCGCACTAGATAACGGCTGAACGGGCAGGTTACAAGGCCAAATCCACCGATATTTGGCTTGTCGTCCGGCCTGCCGGACAAGCAGCTGAAACAGGGCAGGTCTTTGCAGGCGAGCCCACGCGGTTTCATTGGCCAACCACGCATCGGCCAACCACGCATCCTCGCCAGGCGACGGCAACGCCGGGCGGTCATGTCGACCTGCCTGGTCTTTGCCGGCCAATGACTGTCCCGGCAACGGCTGTTGCCTTGACTCCTACGCAGCCTTCGGTTAGGGACAGCGCGCAATCGGCGTGGAGGGTTCTTCCGCGCCGCTTGTTTTTTGAACCCGCAGACTGACAAAAAGACGGCCGAATCGCCTCAGGCGGTTCATCAAGGCCGACCGAACAGCGAAAGGCAAAAAATGTTCGCAGTCATTAAAACGGGCGGTAAGCAGTATCGCGTTGCCGCCAACGATCTCCTGAAGATCGAAAAAGTCGAAGCCAATGTCGGCGATATCGTCGAGATCGGCCACGTGCTCGCACATGGCGAGGGCGAGAATGTCACGTTCGGCGCGCCGTTCGTCGATGGCGCTCTGGTCACCGCCGAAGTCGTCGAGCAGGGCAAGAACCGCACGGTCATCGCTTTCAAGAAGCGCCGCCGCCAGAATTCGCGCCGCAAGATCGGCCATCGCCAGCTTTTGACCACCGTGCGGATCGCCGAGATCCTGCTGGGTGGCGCCAAGCCGGCCAAGAAGGCCGCCGTGAAGGCGGAAGCCAAGGCCGAGGTTGCCGCCGCGCCGAAGGAGGCCAAGGCCAAGAAGGAAACCGCCCCCAAGGCAGAAGTGACGGCCGAGACGACCGCCGCACCGCTGTTCAAGGCGCCGAAGGGCGAGCCGGACGACCTGACCGTGATCAAGGGCATCGGCCCGGTCGCCGCCAAGGACCTCAACGAGCAGGGCATCATCACCTTTGCGCAGCTCGCCAAGCTGACCGACAAGGATGTCGCCAAGATCGACGAGCACATGCCGTTCAGCGCCGACCAGATCAAGGACTGGCGCGAGCAGGCCAAGGAACTGGCGAAGAAGTAATTTTTCCGGCGAAACATCCGCCGGATCGGACTTGAAACGGAACGCGAACGCGTTCATAAGGCCTTTTAGGCGCCTTGCGGCGCAACGGAGTTAGTTAGATGGCACACAAGAAAGCTGGCGGCTCGTCGCGCAACGGTCGCGACTCGCATTCCAAGCGTCTGGGCGTGAAGAAGTTCGGCGGCGAAGCCGTCATCCCGGGCAACATCATCATTCGTCAACGCGGCACCACCTGGCATCCCGGCGTCAATGTCGGCATGGGCACGGACCACACGCTTTTCGCGCTCGAATCCGGCGCGGTCACCTTCAACAAGAAAGCCAACGGCCGAACCTACGTATCGGTCAATCCGATTGCCAAAGCCGCGGAGTAGCCGGTTCCGCACTAGAACACCGGCGCCCATCTCGGGAACCGGTGTCTGGCCAGGCCAGGAAAAGGATCAGGGGAGATGGGTTTCCATCTCCCCTTTTTCTTGTGCCTGGAGGACTTTGAAATGGTTGCCGAAGCGGAAGACTCAGAAGACGAAAGTTACGCGATAGATTGCCCGGTGCTGGCCACCGAGCGACTGGTGATGCGGGCGCCGCGCGAGAGCGACATCGCGCAACTGGTCGAGCTTGCCGACAACCGTCATGTCGCCGAGATGCTGGCGCGCATGCCGCACCCCTATGGCGAGGCCGAGGCCCGCGCCTTCCTCGCCATGACACGGTCGCGCCGCGCCGGCATCGCCTATGCCTTGACGCTGGCCGGCACCGATACATTCGTCGGCTGCGCGGGGCTCAACACCACCGATCGCGGGCTGGAGCTCGGCTACTGGATCGGTGAACCCTACTGGAAGCGCGGCTATGCGACGGAGGCCGCCCACGCGCTGGTCGACCTCGCCTTCCAGAAGACATCGGTCCAGGTGCTGCATGCCTCGACGCGGGTCATCAATCCGGCCTCGCGCCGGGTGATCCACAAGTGCGGCTTCCAGTATGCCGGGCAGGGCATGCTGAATTCGATCGTCGCCGGTCAGGTGCCGGTCGAGCGCTACAGGCTGGATCGCAAGACCTGGACGAGCCTGCGCAACTGGGTGCATTTTTGATGTGTGCTGATATTCAGGTGAGGCCGGCCTGCGAATGGCGGTTTCCTGCGCTTCCGGTGCTCACGTACTTTAAGTACGCTCCGCTCCGGTTCTCGGAAGCCACCACTCTCGGCGCGGCCTGACCTGAATCTCAACACACATCGGAGCGAGGTCGAAGACTGAATCAGCCCAGTTCGGCCCACACCGGCAGATGGTCCGAACCGGTCGCCTGCCGGTCGACCCACAGGCGCTTCAGCGATCTGGCCAGCGAGGCGCTGGTGAAGACGTAGTCGATGCGCTTGTGGCGGCTGGTGTTGGTAGGGTCCTTGGGGTCGACCCAGCTGGCGAGATCGTCGCCGGTGACGTCGAGGCGCACGGCGGCATCGACGGCGAAGTCGGCGGTCAGCGGCATGCCGAATTCATGGTCCGGCCGGCCGGCGAGTTCGACATATTCGGGCGAGCCGGCCAGCATGTTGAAATCGCCCATGGCGACAAAGGCCTCGGGATGGGGCAGTTCCGGCAGGCCGATCTCGGCGACGCCGGACAATGCGCCGCCTTCGAGCGCATAGTTCAGCAGGCGCCGGCGCAGGAACTGGATCTGGCTGGCGCGTTCGACCGGGCTGCGGTGATCGAGATGGATGGAATAGAAACGGATGAAACCAAGCGGCGTCTCGATCAGCGCCTCCAGCGCGCCGCGCTGGAAATTCATCATCTCGAAGCTGCGGCTGCGCGGCAAAAGCAGGTTGCGCGACAGATGAATGGGCGTCTTCGACAGCACCATGTTGCCGAGCTGGAAGGTGGTGGTGATGGCGCGGCCGTTCTCGATGCGCGAGCCGATATTGGCCTCGAAATTACTGCCGTAGACGGCGAAATAGTCGGGCAGCGCCTCGCCGATCTCGGCGACCATGTCGCGCCCGCCGTTCCTTGGATTGTTGCGGGTGACCTCCTGCAGCGCGATCACATCGGCGCCGCGCACCGTGTCGGCAATGCGCGCGACATCGTATTGTCCATCAAGACCGATGCCGTATTGGATGTTGTAGGTTACAAGCTTCATGCCGACATGTCTCCGGCCGACCCCACGCGGCCATTGTCATAAAACGGTCTCGCCCTTGACCGCGCCTTGGTTTAGAGCAAGGCCCAAGGTTTAGAGCAATGCCGCAAGGCCAATAAAAGAAACTGCAATCCCATGAAATTTCTCGATCAAGCCAAGGTCTATGTCCGCTCGGGTGACGGGGGCGCCGGTTCGGTGTCGTTCCGGCGCGAGAAGTTCATCGAGTTCGGCGGGCCGGACGGCGGCGATGGCGGCCGCGGCGGCGATGTCTGGCTGGAAGCGGTCGACGGGCTGAACACGCTGATCGACTATCGCTACCAGCAGCATTTCAAGGCCAAGACCGGCGTCCACGGCATGGGCCGCAACATGACCGGCGCCAAGGGCGCCGACGTGACGCTGAAAGTGCCGGCCGGAACGCAGGTGTTCGAGGAAGATAATGAGACGCTGATCTGCGACCTCACCGTGGTCGGCCAGCGCTTCCTTCTCGCCAAGGGCGGCAATGGCGGCTTCGGCAACCAGCATTTCAAGACCTCGACCAACCAGGCGCCGCGCCGCGCCAATCCCGGCCTTCCCGGCGAAGAGCTCAACATCTGGCTGCGGTTGAAGCTGATCGCCGATGCCGGGCTGGTCGGGCTGCCCAATGCCGGCAAGTCGACCTTCCTGGCGGCGGTCACCGCGGCCAAGCCGAAGATCGCCGATTATCCGTTCACGACGCTGCATCCCGGCCTCGGCGTCGCGCGCATCGATGCGCGTGAATTCGTCATTGCCGACATTCCGGGCCTCATCGAGGGCGCGCATGAGGGCGTCGGCATCGGCGACCGCTTCCTCGGCCATGTCGAGCGCACGCGCGTGCTGCTGCACCTGGTCTCGGCGCAGGAGGAAAATCCGGGCAAGGCCTACAAGACCGTGCGCGCCGAACTCGAGGCCTATGGCCAGGGGTTGACCGACAAGGTCGAGATCCTGGCGCTCAGCCAGGTCGACACGCTCGATGCCGATGAACGCAAGAAGAAGGTCGCCTCGCTGAAGCGCGCCGCGGGCCGGGCGCCGATGCTGCTGTCCGCCGTCACCGGCGAAGGCGTGGAGGCCGTTCTGCGGGCGCTGATGACAGTGATTGCCGAGGCGCGCGCGGAGGCCGCCCCCGTGGTCGAGACGCGCTAGGAAAAGTAAGACCATGCAGTCGCTGAAAAAATACCGGCGCATCACCGTCAAGATCGGCTCGGCGCTGCTCGTAGACCGCGCGAGCGGCCTGAAGCGCGACTGGCTGGACTCGCTCGCCGACGACATCGCGGTGCTTGCCCAGGGCGGCGCCGAAATCCTCGTCGTCTCCTCCGGCGCCATCGCGCTTGGCCGCACCATCCTTGGCCTCGGCAAGCGCGCGCTGAAGCTCGAGGAAAGCCAGGCGGCCGCCGCCGTCGGGCAGATCGCGCTCGCCGGCGCCTGGTCGGACGCGCTCGGCAAGGGCGCGCTGAAATCGGGCCAGATCCTTCTGACGCTTGGCGACACCGAGGAGCGCCGCCGCTATCTCAATGCGCGGGCGACGATCTCGACATTGCTCAAGATGAAGGCGGTGCCGGTCATCAACGAGAACGATACGGTGGCCACCTCAGAAATCCGCTATGGCGACAATGACCGGCTGGCCGCGCGCGTTGCCACCATGATGGGCGCCGACCTTCTGGTGCTGCTCTCCGATATTGACGGGCTCTACACGGCGCCGCCGGTGCGCGACCCCGACGCCAAGTTCATTCCGGTGGTCGACCGCATCACATCAGACATCGAGGCGATGGCGGGGGCTGCCGCCTCCGAACTGTCGCGCGGCGGCATGCGCACCAAGCTCGATGCCGGCAAGATCGCCACCGCCGCCGGCACCGCGATGATCATCACCTCGGGCACGCGGCTGTCGCCGCTGATGGCGATCGAGCGCGGGGAACGCGCCACCTTCTTCCGGCCGAGCGCCAATCCGGTCAAGGGCTACAAGACCTGGATCGCCGGCCAGCTCGAACCGGCCGGCCGGCTGACGATCGACGCCGGCGCCGTCGGTGCGCTGGCATCGGGCAAATCGCTGCTGCCGGCCGGCGTCAAGCTGGTCAGCGGCAATTTTTCGCGCGGCGATACGGTGGCGATCCTGTCGCCCGAGGGCCGCGAGATCGCGCGCGGGCTGGTTGCCTATGATGCCGCCGATGCCGTAAGGATCGCAGGCCTGAAGACGGCCGAGATCGAAACCGTGCTCGGTTACGAAGCGCGTTCGGCGATGATCCACCGCGATGATCTCGTGGTGAGTCACGCGGGAGGCGACATAAGCGGAGGATGAGCCATGCTGAAGCTGCATGAAAAATCCGGGGATGACACCGTGGCGCTGATGGCCGATATCGGCCGCCGCGCCCGCGCCGCCGCCCGGCCGCTGGCCATCGCCGCCACCGCCGCCAAGAACGCCGCGCTGCTTGCCATGGCAGAGGCGATCGTCGCCGGGCAACAGGACATTCTCGACGCCAACGCCACCGACATCTCGAATGGCGAGGAGTCAGGGCTTTCCGCCTCCTTCATGGATCGGCTGAAGCTCAATCCGGCGCGCATCCGTGCCATGGCCGACGGCATCCGCGAAATCGCCGAACTCAACGATCCGGTCGGCGACGTGATCGCCGCTTGGGAACGGCCGAACGGCCTGCGGATCGAGCGCGTGCGCACGCCGCTCGGCGTCGTCGGCGTCATCTATGAGAGCCGCCCGAACGTGACGGCCGATGCCGGTGCGCTCTGCCTCAAGGCCGGCAATCCGGTGATCCTGCGCGGCGGTTCGGATTCGCTCAATTCGTCCGCTGCCATCCATGCCTGCCTGGTCGAGGGCCTGAAGGCGGCCGGCCTGTCGGAAGACGCCATCCAGCTGGTGCCGACCACCGATCGCGCAGCTGTCGGCGAGATGCTGAAGGGGCTCGGTGGTGCGCTCGACGTCATCATCCCGCGCGGCGGCAAAAGCCTGGTCGGGCGGGTGCAGAGCGAGGCGCGCGTGCCGGTCTTCGCCCATCTCGAAGGCATCTGCCACCTCTACATCGACCGCTCCGCCGATCTCGACATGGCGGTCGAGATCGCCGTCAACGCCAAGATGCGGCGCACCGGCGTCTGCGGCGCCGCCGAGACGCTGCTGGTCGACCGCGCGGTGGCGTCCACGCATCTGGCGCCGATCCTCGATGCGCTCCGCGCCGCCGGCTGCGAGATCCATGCCGATCAAGAGGTGCTGAAGGTGTTTTTCGACGCCAAGCCCGCGACCGATGCCGACTGGGTGACCGAGTATCTCGACGCCATCATCGCGGTGAAGCTGGTCGACGGCATCGGTGGCGCGATCGAGCATATCGAGACCTTCTCTTCGCATCACACCGAGGCGATCATCGCCGAGGATCCGAAGGCCGTGGAACGGTTCTTCAACGAGATCGATTCGGCGATCCTGCTGCACAATGCCTCGACGCAGTTCGCCGATGGCGGCGAGTTCGGCATGGGCGCCGAGATCGGCATCGCCACCGGCAAGATGCATGCGCGCGGGCCGGTCGGCGTCGAGCAGCTGACCTCGTTCAAATATCGCGTGCGCGGGTCGGGACAGGTGAGGCCTTGACGTTTTTCGTTGTCAGAGCCTGAGGCGATGCTGGCATCTTCCGGACCGCCAGTACCCTCCGCCTACCTGAAAATGCCGCATGCCGAGAAAGGCCTGGCCGTCGGCCTGTTCGGCGGCTCGTTCAATCCGCCGCATGCAGGCCATGCACTGGTCGCCGAGATCGCGCTGAGGCGCCTGGCGCTCGACCAGCTTTGGTGGATGGTGACGCCGGGCAATCCGCTGAAGAGCGCCAGGGAATTGGCGCCGCTGGCCGAGCGGCTGCAGCTGTCCGAGCAGATCGCCAAGAACCCGAAGATCAAGATCACCGCCTTCGAGGCGGCGCATCATGTGCGCTACACCGCCGACACGCTGGCGCTGGTCAAGGCGCGCAATCCGGGTGTCGACTTCGTCTGGATCATGGGCGCGGACAGTCTGCGCGATTTCCACCGCTGGCAGCGCTGGCGCGAGATCGTGCTGACGTTCCCCATCGCGGTCATCGACCGGCCGGGCGCGACGTTGTCGTTCCTGTCGTCGGTCGTCGCCAAGACTTTCGATTATGCCCGCATCGACGAAGGCGACGCGCCGCTGCTCGCCCACATGAAGGCGCCGGCCTGGACCTTCATCCACGGCCCGCGCTCATCGCTGTCGTCAAGCGCGATCCGCAAGATGGCGAAGGGGTAGGCCTCTCCGCCAAGCGAAGAACCAGCGTTTCGGCCGCCCGGCCATGTCGTTTTTACAGCGGCGCTTGCCCGATCGATCGGCGATGCTGACCTGACATGGCAATTCAAACCAAGACCCAAGCCGCAGTCGAACCGGAGCATGACAGCGCGCCGACGCCGCTGATCGCGATCGCCAGTGTCATCGTGTCTATGGCGCTGATCGCCATCGGCAACGGGCTGATGTTTGCCTACATCCCGGTTCGGCTCGGCGTCGAAAGCTTCGATCCGACCTGGGCCGGGCTGATCGTCACCGGCCTGTCGGCCGGCGGTCTTGCCGGCTGCATCCTGACCGGGCCGCTGGTGCGCGGGGTCGGCCATGCCCGCGCCTTCATGGTGCTGTCGGCGCTGATCGCGCTGTCAAACGCGGCCATCGGCGCCGGTCCGCACCCCGTGCCGTGGATCGGCGCGCGCGCCCTCTACGGCTTTGCCATATGCGGCCTGTTCATCGTCGCGCAAAGCTGGCTGAACGATGCCGTGGCCAACGCCATACGCGGCCGGGTGATGGCCTTTTTCTACGTCGCCTATGTCGCAGGGCTCGGCGTCGGCTATGCGACGCTGGCGCTGGTCGACATCAAAACCGCGGATGCGCCGTTGATCGGCATTGCCTTCACCGCTTTGTCGATCCTGCCGGTCGGCATGACGCGGCTGGCGCAGCCACCGGCGCCGCAGGCCGCCTCCGTGGCACTGCGCCGGGCCTGGCGGATTTCGCCGGTCGGCGTTGCCGGCATGCTGGCGGTCGGTGGCCTGTCGATGTCGATTTCCGGTTTCGCGCCGATCCACGCCACGGCCAAGGGCTACAGCCAGGCCGATGTGGCGTTGCTGCTTTCGGTGATGCCGCTCGGCACGCTGATCCTGCAGCTTCCCTTCGGCTGGATTTCCGACCGCACCGATCGCCGCTACGTGCTGATCGGGGCATCCGCGCTGGCCGCGGTGGCCGGCATGTTCGCGCTCGGTTTCGACGGCGGTGCGCTGCCGGCGCTGCTGGTGATCTATGTCATGTGGGACGGCGCCTCGGAATCGATCTATTCGCTGTCCAGCGCGCACGCCGCCGACCGGGCCGGCAAGGACGACATGGTGGCGCTGTCCAGCTCGCTCCTGTTCGCCTGGTCGCTGGCCGGGTTCGTGGTGCCGGGTATCGTCACGGCGCTGTCGGCCGTCTTCGGTACGCAGGCCTTCATCTATGTTGCTGTCGTCATCGCCTGCGCCTTCTGCCTGTTCGTGCTGTTGCGCGTGTTCACCACACAGGCGGTGCCTGCCACCGAGACCGGCAGCTTCGCGCCGATGACGGCACAGGCGCCGCTGCCGGTCGAACTCGCTTATGCGCCGGACGAGACGGCAGGCCGGACCAAGGACTGAACAGGTTTCCTTCGCACGGCCGTGGGGAAAGCGCTCTGAACGCCTCGCGGCTGCTTACTGCTTACGGGTCTCTTGTGCCGGCGCTTCCGGCGGCGGCAGCGGGATGGAGATGCCCTCGCTGTCGAAAGCCTGCTTTGCCCGCTTCGTCATGTCGATATTCGTGGAGAAGTAATCGGCCGCCGAGGTCCAATAGCGCAAGGTGAGCGAAACGGTCGTATCGCCGAGGCTGGCCACGAAGGCGACCGGCGCCGGTTCACGACGGATGCGCTTGTCGGCGCCGGCAAGGGCAAGCAATGTCTTCTGCGCGCCGTCGATATCGTTCCACGAGCCGATGCTCAAGCTGATGTCGGCGCGGCGCACGCCGTTGCGCGAAAAGTTGCGCACCGGCTGGTTCCACAGCGTCGAATTGGGCGCCAGTATGTAGACGCCGTCGGCGGTCCTGAGCCTGGTGGCGAACAGGCCGATTTCCTCGATCGACCCTGAAATGGCGCCGACCTCGACGGATTCGCCGATGCGGAATGGCCGCAGCGCGAGAAGCATGATGCCGGCGGCGATGTTCTGCAGCGTGCCTTGCAGCGCCAGGCCGATGGCCAGGCCGATGGCGCCGATCGCGGCGATGATCGAGGCGGTCTGCACGCCGAACTGGCCGAGCACCATGATGACGACCAGGATCAGGATGGCATAGCGGACGATCTTGGAAAAGAAATGCCGCAGCGTCGCGTCGAAACCGTGGATATGGCCGAGGCCGGCAAAGATCGAGCGCTCGGCGAGGCCGGCGACGATATAGCCGACCACCAGCAGGATGATGGCGCCGATGGCCGAGAAGGAATAGGAGACAATCAGCGTACTGAGCTGCGCCAGGCCGGCCTGGACTGTGAGAAGCGTGTTTTGTGGGTCGATCGGCATGGCGGGATTCCGGTTGGTCGGTCAGCCGATAACCCATGCCAGACGCCAGGGTTCCGATCTTTTTTGCGCCCCGCATGGAACAAGTTGGCAATCGGCGAGTTCGCGTGAGTTGTGACTGCGTCTTGAAACTGCAACGGAACTCTGCCTATCTAAGTGGTGTCACCTGCTTTTGGGGTGATTTGGTTGTTCTTGCTGCGAAAGGAAATACACTGAGAACAGCACTGCGGAAGAAGGCCGACATCGTGCCTTCGCCGGCCGGGATCAGCGTAAACGACGCCGTGTCCCGCGCCATCAACACAGTCCTTGCCAGTCTGGAAGACTCCAAGGCCGAAAACATCGTCTCAATCG
This sequence comes from Mesorhizobium sp. B2-4-19, assembly GCF_006441315.1. Classification (NCBI taxonomy): domain Bacteria; kingdom Pseudomonadati; phylum Pseudomonadota; class Alphaproteobacteria; order Hyphomicrobiales; family Phyllobacteriaceae; genus Mesorhizobium; species Mesorhizobium sp. B2-4-19. Next base: position 158,721 of record NZ_VFUV01000010.1, read on the forward strand.
ACATTCAGGGGAAATCGAGCCTCGGCGACTACATGGTCGTCGCGTCGGGCCGATCGCACCGCCATGTCTCGGCTGTCGCCGACCATCTCCTCAAGGCGCTCAAGGATGCCGGCCTCGGCACGGCGCGCGTCGAAGGGCTGTCCGGCGCCGACTGGGTCCTGATCGATTCGGGCGACATCATCGTCCACGTCTTCCGCCCCGAAGTCCGCGAATTCTACAATCTCGAAAAGATGTGGCAGGCGCCGGATCTCGAGGAAGAGACCCTCCACTAAGCCGCCTTTGTTTTGATGCATGTCATAGCCCCGAAACCGCTTCCCACTTTTGGGTGACATGCATTAGCGGCTTATAGAGGCGAGGATGAAGATTTCAGTTCATGCCGTGGGCCGAATGAAAGCCGGCCCCGAGCGGGAGTTGGCCGACCGCTATTTCGAGCGCTTCGCCAAGAGCGGGCCGGCGGTCGGGCTTGAATTTGCCGGGATAACCGAGATCACCGAGGGCCGGGCGCAGAGCGCGATCGAGCGCCAGCGCGACGAAGGCTCCCGACTGCAGGCGCAGTTGCAGCCGGGCACGGCGCTGATCCTGCTCGATGAGCGCGGCAAGAGCCTTTCCTCGCAGGATTTAGCCAATCGCATCGGGCAGTTGCGCGACGGTGGGCGCAAGGCGCTGGTTTTGGCCATAGGGGGCGCCGACGGCCACGATCCGCCGCTGCGCGACCAAGCAGATCTGGTGCTGTCATTCGGTGCGCTGACGTGGCCGCATCAGCTGGTGCGGGTGATGCTGGGGGAGCAGCTCTATAGGGTGGCGACGATCCTTTCCGGCCACCCCTATCATCGCGCCTGAGCCTGCCGCTAGAGTTGCAATCAGCAGTGATTCGTCGCCCATTGCCCGGATTTCCGCCCCAATGCCGAGCTAGATTCGGAATCTGTGGTTTTGATGCATGTCGTTGCCCAAACGGGGACCATTTGGGCAACATCCATTCGGGGACGGGCTGGTCAAACATGGTTGATGGTTCGTTAACGAAGCCGCGGATAGTATAGATCGCGAATGTCTGAGGGCTGGAAATCGACAACGGGACCGACAGGGGGCTCCTGGCGCGCGCGCTGCGGCATGGCCGCGGCGGCGATGTTCCTGTCGTTCCACTCGGCGCGGGCCGAAAACACGCTCGACATGGCGCCCGATCCGGACCAGAGCCGCGCCGAGTACGAGCAGGTTTCCAAGGAAATAACGCTGTCGTCCGAACGGCTTGCCAAGCTCGCCGCCGATATCGCCGCGGTCAAGAAGGATCATGCCTCGATTACCGCCGCGCTGATCCAGTCGGCAATGACCGAGCAGAAGCTTGGCCAGGACATCGAGGATATCGGCGCCAAGCTGGAAGGGCTGAAGAACCAGCAACAAAAAATCCGCGCCTCGCTCATGGCGCGGCGCGACGTGCTGGCCGAAGTGCTGGGCGCGCTGCAGCGCATGGGGCTCAACCCGCCGCCGGCGATCCTGGTCAAACCGGAGGACGCGCTGTCGTCGGTGCGCAGCGCCATCCTGCTCGGCGCCGTGGTGCCGGAATTGCGCCAGCAGACCGACAGCCTGCTGGCCGACCTCAAGGAGCAGACCCGGGTGACGGCCTCGATCGAGGCCGAGCGGGCGCGGCTGACGGACGCTGTGAGCGAACAGGTGGCGGAAAAGAAGCGGCTCGGCATGCTGCTGGAAGCCAAGCAGAAGCTCGAGGCCGATACGCAGGCGCAAATGGCGGCCGAACAGCAGCGTTCCGAGCAGTTGGCGGCCAAGGCCTCCAGCCTGAAGGACCTGATCGCCTCGCTCGAAGCGCAGGCCGACAAGGCCCGCAAGGCCGCGGATGCCGCAAAGGCAGCCGCCGCGAGCCGACCGGGTGACGTTCAGACCAGTGACGGAAACGATGGCGGCGACAAAACGGCATCGCTGGCGTCACTGCCGGTTCCCGAAGGCAACCGGCTCACCGCGACCGCGCCCTTTTCGGCGCTGCAGGGGCAGATCGCGCTGCCGGTCACCGGCCGCATCAAACGCCGGTTTGGCGCGGATGATGGTAATGGCGCGGTGATGCTTGGCGACATGCTTGCGACACAATCGGGAGCCATCGTCACCGCTCCGGCGGATGGGAATGTGCTTTATGCGGGGCCGTTTCGCTCCTATGGTCAACTCTTGATCCTCAATGCTGGCGACGGTTATCATGTCGTTCTGGCGGGGATGAGCAGAATCAGCGTCGTGACTGGCCAGTCAGTGCTCGCAGGAGAGCCGGTCGGTGCGATGGGAGAGGCCCGGGTGGCAAGCACCTCGGTTTCGAAGAATGGAAATGCCACGCCGGAACTCTATGTCGAGTTCCGAAAGGATGGAAAACCCGTCGATCCGGCCCCATGGTGGGCGGACCGTTTTTCTGGAAGGACGTGAAATGATGCGGAAACTGTCGCTTCTGTTTGCCGGTGCGCTGATGGGCGCATCCGCCATGAGCCTTGTCTATGGCGCTCCTGGCTCGTCGGCGAACGCTGCGGGATCGGAGACCTACAAGCAGTTGGCGATCTTCGGCGACATCTTCGAGCGGGTGCGGGCACAATATGTCACGCCGCCCGACGACAAGTCGCTGGTCGAGAACGCCATCAACGGCATGCTTTCCTCTCTCGATCCGCACTCCTCCTACATGAACGCCGAACAGGCGCAGGACATGCGCGTGCAGACCAAGGGCGAGTTCGGCGGCCTCGGCATCGAGGTCACCATGGAGAACGACCTGGTCAAGGTGATCACGCCGATCGACGATACGCCGGCCGCCAAGGCCGGCGTGCTGGCCGGCGACTACATCGCCAAGATCGACGGCGAAGAGGTTCGCGGCCTGACGCTCAACGACGCGGTCGAAAAGATGCGCGGCCTGGTCAACACGCCGATCAAGCTCACCATCCTGCGCCAGGGCGCCGACAAGCCGATCGAGCTGACGGTGGTGCGCGACATCATCAAGGTCAAGGCGGTCAAGTTCCGCGTCGAGAACGACATCGGCTACATGAAGATCACCTCCTTCACCGAAAAGACCTATGACGACCTCGAGAACGCCATCGACACCATCAAGAAGCAGGTGCCGGACGACAAGCTCAAGGGCTATGTGCTCGACCTGCGCCTCAATCCGGGCGGTCTGCTCGACCAGGCGGTGAGCGTGTCCGACGCCTTCCTGAAGCGCGGCGAGATCGTCTCGACACGTGGCCGCGATCCGAAGGACGTCACCCGCTTCGACGCCAAGCCGAAGCAAACCGACGACATCAACGGCAAGCCGATGATCGTGCTCGTCAATGGCGGCTCGGCCAGTGCGTCCGAAATCGTCGCCGGCGCGCTGCAGGATCTGCGCCGCGTCACGGTGGTGGGCACGCAGTCCTTCGGCAAGGGTTCGGTGCAGACCATCATTCCGCTCGGCGAGAATGGTGCGTTGCGGCTGACGACGGCGCTCTATTACACGCCATCGGGCAAGTCGATCCAGGGCAAGGGCATTACGCCCGATATCAAGGTCGACCAGCCGCTGCCGCCGGAACTGCAGGGCAGAGACCTGACGCGCGGCGAGTCCGATCTCAAGGGCCATATCAAGGGCGCCGACGAGAGCAAGACCGGCTCGGGCTCGGCAGCCTATGTGCCGCCGGATCCGAAGGACGATCTGCAGCTGATCTTTGCAGAGCAGCTGCTGCGTGGACAGAAGACCGATCCGGCTTTCCCGCCGAATCCGGAAAAGGCCGTGCTCAACCAGTAACGGTTTGGTCGGCCAGGTCTGGCCGCCTGAACGAAGCAATGCGATGCTGCCGGGACCGAAAGGTTCCGGCAGTTTGATTCGGGGAGGCAAGACCAAGCCTCCGGATGCGGCGCCATGGGTGCGCCAGGGTTGATGAATTTCGCGCATGTGGCCGAAAGGGTCGCCTTCGGAACCATGCGCCCCGGGGACAGGGCTTGGCTGATATCGGCAAGGACATCGAACGTCCGCTTGGACAGACGCTCCGGGCGCCGCGCGCTGCCCGCAAGGTCAGCGCCGGCGTGGTCGCGTCGACCGTTGTCGTGCTGGCGCTGGTCGGCGTCTCGGCCGCGATCGCACTCAGGGAAAAGCCGTTTCGAAAGCCGCAAGAGGTCGCCGTTTCGACGCCGAAAGTGACTGCCGCTGCCCCGCCCGCCGCCGTGCCATCCGCTCTGGCCCCGGGCGCGGCGCCAAAGGTTGAAACGCCGTCCAAGACCGGCGGTCCTCAGATCATCCATGTGCAGAAGGAGGAGGGCGATGGTCCTCCGCAGGCCGCCATCGTCATCCGCGATCTGTCTGGTATCGGGCAGAACCTGAAGATCGCGCATCTTCCCGACAAGGCGCTGATCGAAGCCAGCGACACCGGACCGCTGCCGATACGCTCCGCCGATGGAAGGCGGCCGTTCGACGTCTATGCACGGCCGTGGTCCGGCGCGCGTGGGGCGCGGGTGGCGATCGTCATCGGCGGGTTGGGCGTCTCGCAGACCGGCACCCAGGCAGCGATCGCCAAGCTGCCGGCGGAAGTGACGCTCGCCTTCGCGCCGCAAGGCAACAGCATCGGCCGCTGGATGCAGGCCGCCCGGCAGAGCGGCCACGAGATCGTCATGCAGGTGCCGCTCGAACCGTTCGACTATCCCAACGTCAATCCCGGCCGCAACACGCTGACCGTGGCGGCGAGCGCCGAGGAGAACCTCAAGAATTTGCACTGGGCGCTGTCGCGCACGACGAACTATACCGGCGTCATGAACTATATGGGCGCGCGTTTCTCCGCCGACCCGGCGGCGATGCAGCCGTTCATGGCCGAACTCGGCAAACGGGGTCTCGCCTATATAGACGACGGCTCGTCGGCGCGCAGCCTGGCGCCCGACCTGGCGCTGAAGGACGGCGTGCCCTTCGTCGCCGGCGATACGGCGATCGACGCCGTGCAGGATCGCGGCGCCATCCTGAAGAAACTCGACGGCCTCGAAGCCACGGCGCGGGCCAAGGGCACTGCCGTCGGCATCGGCTCGGCCTTCGATCTCACGGTCGACATCGTCTCATCCTGGATTGCCGAGGCCAGGAAGCGCGGCATCGAGATCGTGCCGATTTCAGCGGTGGCGATCGATCCGCAAAAGGGTTAGCCATCGCAAGATGGCTGGAGAGACTGATTGATGCCGAAGACGAAAATGGTCGACCGCGAAACGCTGCCCTACCGTCCCTGTGTCGGGCTGATGATCCTCAATGGCGAGGGCCTGGTCTGGGTCGGGCATCGCATTGCCGAACCCGACAGCGAATTCGCCGGCACGACGCAGCTCTGGCAGATGCCGCAAGGCGGCATCGACAAGGGTGAGGAGCCGCTGCAGGCGGCCGAGCGCGAGCTTTATGAGGAGACCGGCATGCGCAGCGTCTCGCTGCTCGCCGAAGCGCCGGACTGGATCAATTACGACCTGCCGGACCATCTCGTCGGCATTGCCTTCAAGGGCCGGTATCGCGGCCAGACACAGAAATGGTTCGCCTTCCGCTTCCATGGCGAGAGCAGCGAAATCCAGATCAATCCGCCGCCAGGCGGCCACACCGCCGAATTCGACAAATGGTCGTGGCGGCCGATGCAGGACCTGCCCGACCTGATCGTGCCGTTCAAGCGCAGGGTCTATGAAGACGTGGTGGCGGCGTTCAGTCATCTGGCGCGGTAGTCGCGCGTGGAGGTTGCCGCGTTGGTACGAGGGTCGTATTGATGGCCGATGCAATGAGGGTCGCCATGAACGACGCCGTCAACCGGTCCGCTGCGAAAACCGTCACCGGTTGGCCGGTCAGCGAAGCGGCGGCCGGCGCGATCCTGACGATCGATCTCGGCGCGGTCCGTGAAAACTACCGGCGGCTGAAGGCGCGGCTGGGCGGCGTGGCCTGCGCCGGCGTGGTCAAGGCCAATGGCTACGGCCTCGGCGCGGCTCAGGTGGCTGCGGCCCTGATCCGCGAAGGCTGCGGCATCTTCTTTGTCGCGCTGCTGGCCGAAGGCATCGCGCTGCGCAAGGCGATCGGGACCGGGCCGGACATCTACGTGCTGAACGGGCTGCCGCCTGGCTCGGAGCCGGAAGCGGTGGCGGCAGGGCTCTGCGCGGTCATCAACAGTGGCGCGCAGTTGAAGGCCTGGCGCGCGGCGGCGCGCGATGCCGGTCGCCGGCTGCCGGCGGCCATCCAGGTCGACAGCGGCATGTCTCGGCTCGGCATGGCGCCCGTCGAGGTCGAGGCGCTGGCCGGGGATAGCAGTGCGTTCGACGGCATCGACGTTAGATATGTCATGAGCCACCTGGCCTGCGCCGACGAGCCGCGCCATCCGGCCAACGAACAGCAGAGGCTGGCCTTTGAACGGCTGCGCGCCATGCTTCCCGAGGCGCCCGCCTCGCTCGCCAATTCCTCCGGCATCTTTCTCGGGCCGTCCTATCATCACGATCTCGCTCGGCCGGGAGCGGCGCTCTACGGCATCAACCCGACGCCCGGCGAGCCCAATCCGATGCTGCCCGCGGTGTGGCTGCAGGCCAAGGTGGCGCAGACGCGCCGCGTCGAAAAGGGCGCCGGCATCGGCTATGGCCACAGCTATCACGCGGACGCTCCGCTGAGCCTGGCGACGATTTCGTTCGGTTATGCGGATGGCTGGCTGCGCCGCTCTGCTTCGGCGGCCTGGTTCGAGGGCGTGCGCCTGCCTTTCCTCGGGCGTGTGTCGATGGATTCGATCATTCTCGACATTTCGGCCCTGCCGCCCGGCAGGCTGCGCGAGGGTGATCTGGTCGAGCTGCTCGGTCCCTCGCAGAGCGTCGACGACGCCGCCGGCCATGCCGGCACCATCGGCTATGAAATCCTGGCCAGTCTCGGCCCGCGCTTTCACCGCCGCTATGTCGGCGGTTGAGCGGTTTGGCCGCGCTTGACAAGCGGGCGCCTGTCGGCAAGGTTCGGGGCATGAGCAACCTCGCTTACACCAGAACCTTGTTCAAGGTCTGCCCGATCGCGGGATCGTAGCCCCGGCGCGGCCGCCTTCCGGCGTCCGTCCGTATCGGGGCATCCATACATCCAAAACCGCCATCAAGCCGTACAGCCCTTCGCGGCTGCCGGCCTTTCATCACGCCGCCGTCAGTGCGGTGGCAAGCGCGTATCCATTCGATGCGCGGATCCAAGAGGTTTGCCATGCAACATGCAACAGGACCGCGTCCATTGAGCCGGATTCTGATCAGTGACACCGACCATGAGAGGTTGACCGGCCTGGCGAGAGCCTTGCTCGACCGTGCCCCCGAGACGGCCGAGGAACTGCTCTTCGAAATGGACCGCGCCGTCGTCACGGACGCGGCGGCGATGCCGGCCGACGTGGTGCGCATGGGCTCGATCGTGACGGTCCGCGGCGAAGGCGGGGAGACCCAGCGCATCATGCTGGTCTATCCCGGCGAAGCCGACATTGCCGAAAACAGGATCTCGGTGCTGACGCCGATGGGAACGGCGCTCATCGGAGCGGCGATCGGGCAGGCGGTGTGCTGGAGCAGTCGTGGCGGCCGTGAACTGTCGGTGACGGTCGAAGCCGTCGACACGCCGGCCTCCGGCGCGCAGCGGCGCTGATCGTGGAGGCGGTTATGAAAAGCACGACTTGCTGCCTGACGACGAAGGACCGCGCCGTCCTCGAAATCATGCTCGAGCGCCGGCGGGCATTCGCGGATCCGATCGTGCAGATGCTCGAACGCAAGCTTTCAAGCGCCGATATCGTCCCGATCGATTCGGTCGGCCCCGACATCGTCACGATGAACAGCAGGGTGGTGTTCAGCGTCGATGCCGGTCACGCCGAGACGCGCACACTGGTGCAGAACGAGGTGCGCGGACCGGTGGGCTCCAGCCTGTCGGTGGCAACCAGGCGTGGGCTGTGCATGCTTGGCATGGCGCAGGGCCAAGCGGCGTCGATCGAGCACGCCGACGGCCGGCGGGAGTCGATCCTGATCAAGGCCGTGCTCTACCAGCCGGAGGCTGCCCGGCGCGCGCTCAGGCAGAAAGACCGGACCGACGGGCGGCGACTGCCCGGGCTCACTCTCGTCTACAGCGCCGCGGACGATTGGCGGCCCCTTGGCGAGACGGCCGGAATGCGGCAGACAGAAGATGACGACCCCGGTCCCTCGGCGGCGTGAATGGGCAACGGCGCATGGTTCTCGAAAATCGCCATCGATTTTCATTTGGGATCATGCGCAAATCGAGAAATGCGGTGGCGTCCACGGGCGTCCTGAGGACGCGCGGCGCGGCAAGGAGTGAACGATGCAGATCATGGTGCTGGGCGGCGGCGTCATCGGGGTGACCACGGCCTATTATCTTGCCGAGGCCGGCCACGAGGTGACGGTGCTCGACCGCCAGAAAGGCCCGGCGCTGGAAACCAGTTTCGCCAATGCCGGCGAGATTTCGCCCGGCTATGCCTCGCCCTGGGCCGGGCCCGGCATTCCGCTGAAGGCGATCAAATGGCTGTTGATGAAGCATGGCCCGCTGGTGGTGCGGCCGGCCTTCGATCCGCATATGTGGACCTGGCTGGTCAGGATGCTGCGCAACTGCACGGCCGAACGCTATGCCGTCAACAAGTCGCGCATGGTGCCGCTGGCCGAATACAGCCGCGACACGCTGAAGGCGCTGCGCGAGGCGACCGGCATCACCTATGACGAGCGCACCCAGGGCACGCTGCAGCTGTTTCGCACGCAAAAACAGCTCGACGGCACCGGTGGCGATGTCGAGGTGCTGAAGAAATATGGCGTGCCCTACGAGATCCTCGACCAGCACGGCTGCATCGCGGCGGAGCCGGCGCTGGCCGGCGTGCGCGAGAAATTCGTCGGCGGGCTCAGGCTGCCGCATGACGAGACCGGCGACTGCAAGATATTCACCGAGAAACTGGCGGAGCTCTGCGTGGCGCGCGGCGTCAAGTTCGAATACGACACGACGATCTGGCGCGTCCTGCGCAGCCGCAACCGCATTGCCAATCTCAGCACCAGCAAGGGGTTCAAGGCCTCCGAAGCCTATGTGATGGCGCTGGGCAGCTACTCGGCCGGCTTCATGCGCCGGATGAAACGGTCGATCCCGGTCTATCCGGTCAAGGGCTATTCGATCACCGTGCCGATCAAGGATGCCGCCCTGGCGCCGGTGTCGACTGTGATGGATGAAACCTACAAGGTGGCGATCACCCGGCTGGGCGACCGCATCCGCGTCGGCGGCACGGCCGAGATTTCAGGCTTCGATCTCAGGCTGCACGAATCGCGGCGGCGCACGCTCGAACATTCGGTCGGCGATCTCTTTGCGGGCGCCGGCGCCATGCGCGAGGCGACCTTCTGGTGCGGCCTGCGGCCGATGACGCCGGATGGGCCTCCGCTGATCGGCCGCACCGAGCTTTCCAATCTCTTCCTCAACACCGGCCATGGCACGCTCGGCTGGACCATGGCCTGCGGCTCGGCCAAGGTGCTGGCCGACATCATGTCGAACAAGGTGCCCGACATCGATGCCCGTGCCCTGGCGCAGGAGCGCTACCTGAAATAGGCGCGGCGCGGGAAGATCAGAACGCCTGCTTGACCCAGGCCTCGTCGAACAGCAGCCGATAGGCCCATGGGATCGTCGCGTTGCTGGAAACCGGGTTCGAGTGGGCGAGATAGTCGTCATAGATCGGCTTCATCCTGACGTAGAAGGCGGGATCGAGCACCATCATGCCGTTCTCCGAATCGTGGAAGAAGCTGCGGTTGTTGAGATTGACCGAGGAGATGGCGACCAGCCTTTCGTCGACCATCATGATCTTGGAGTGCAGCACCACGTCGGGCGCCTTGAACTCGCGAATGTTGATGCGGTCGCCATATTTCTCGACGAACAGCTTGTTGAGCGCGGTGAGGAACTTGCCGCCAATGTCGCCCTTGAGATCGATGCGGCCGACAATGTCGATCTTGACGCCGCGGGCGAGCGCCCGGTCAAAGGCCTGGGCGAGGCTCGGCGTCAGGTTGAGGTAGGGGTTGACGATCTGGACATGGTGGCGGGCGGCGTCGACCAGTTCGACGAAATAGGCCTCCAGCGCATGGTCGTCCTCATAGGGCACGGAAATGAAATGACGGGCATTGCCCCGCGGGCGGCCATCTCCACGGACCGGGATGGAGAAGGGGCGCGCCAGATTGGTGTCGGCATCGCGTAACCATATCGTCGACAGATGCGCGGCGAGCGTCTCGACCGTTGCCCGGTCGGCGAACTCGATGTCGAAGTCGCTCCAGTTCGAATAGTAGTTCAGCGAAAAGCCGTCGGTCTTGGCGTATTGCTGCAGGTCCCGATAGCGCGACAGGTCGATCGGGCTATGGAACAGGAAGCCGTCATGGATGTTGCGGCCGCCGATGATGACGCGCGAGCGCGCAGGGTCCAGCGCCAGCGTCGCCAGCATCTTGATATGATGGGTCTTGTGCAGCTGTGAGATCTGCTCGTCGATCGGCGCGCCGTGATCGGCGCGCCAGCGATATTCCTGCAGCTCGACGTTGGGGAACTCCGCCGCCAGCCGGTGCAGCATGGCGTCGTCCTTTTCGCGCTCCAGCATGTCGGTGACCAGGATGCGCACCTTGGTGCCAAGGGCGGCATGGTGGCGGATCAGCCGCTCGATGATGCGGCCGGAAAAGTCGGCCTTGAATTCGAGCGACGACAGATAGATCAGCTTCAGCCGTGGCGCCCTGGAGAAATCGAGCGGCAGTTCCGGGTCGCCTTTGTCTATTGCCGCATCGGACAGCGGTGCGCCCATCAGGGCCTCGACCTTGGCGTTGAAGCCGTCGCGCGACTTGCGTAGCAGCCGGGGCTCGCCGATTGGCAGGGCGCAGGTCTGCGACAGCCAGCGGCTGGCATAGAAGGCGCGCTCGAGCGCGTCGAGGCCGGCGCTGGCGGGGACCGGGCAGCGCTCGTAGCGGCTGTCGAAGCTGGCGAGAGCCGGATCCGCGGTCTCTTCCCGCCGGATGGTGAGCGGCGCGCCGGCCGGGGCAAGGCTGGAGCGGACCTTTGCCGTGCAGCGGTTCAGCCTGTCGCTGGGGAACAGGCTGACCGTGTCGTCCTCGCCCGACAGGCGGAAGCGAAATGTCGCGCCGGCGGCGATGGTGCGCGCGGCTCCGGCGTTGCGGATCGCCAATGCGCCGTCGCAGGTGGCCTCGATGTCGGCCGGCTGCTCGCCCGCCTGGCGCACGACGATCTCGGTGCTGCGCGCCTGCAGGCCGGAGAAATCGAAACTCCTGGGTGCCGAGGGCCGCGCCGCCGCATCGATGTAGAGGGTCTGCCGCGACACCCGCCAGCGTCCGATGAAACGACCCTCGCCGCTAACGCCATTGGCCGGCGGCAGATGCGTCCTGGCGACCGGTCCAGCCAGTTGTTGCAGCGTCGAATAGGTGGCCTGGAAGTCGCTGTTCTGCACGTCGCGGCGGTTGCGCCCGAAGGGGCCGGTGCCGTTGGCGCGGTCCATGGCGCCGAGCTGATTGTGGGCGAGCAGCGCCAGGAACCGCCTTTCGTAGTCGCTGGCGCCGGCATCGCCAAAAAACTGCGACGCCGCGGCCTGTGGCTCAGGCATGCTTGCTGACAGCGATGGCCGCGCACAGGCCGCCTCTCCCGGCAGGAGATCGCAGGCATCGCGGCCTGTGCCGGCACAACCCGCAAGGGCGGTCAGCCCGAACAGGGCAAGCATGACAAATGCGTGGCGATTCACCCGGTGGCTCCGGCCTTCATGGCGCTCAACTGAGCCGGGTCGCGCGGCGGCATGAAGCCTTGGGGGAACACCTTGCAGACGGGGATGGCGAAGGTAGCGATCAGCAATTCCGCCTCGCCGCGCATCTTGCGTGGCGCCGTCTTGTCATCACGGATCGCCCTGGCGGAGGCGACGAGCGCGCCGTCGCAATCGCAATGATTGTGGCGGGCGATGTAGCAGGCGTCGTGGGTCTGGCACACCGCGTCGAGGCGGTCGACCGGCCGGGCCGACAGATCGCCGGTGCGGGTGCCGGGGCCGCAATAATTGCCGAAGACGAAGGGCGAGGGGCGCGCCATGACGTAACGGATTGGTTTGGGCAATTCGGCTTCCGGCACTTTTGTCCACGGGTTGGCGCAGGCCGAAACGAACACCAGCGGCAGGATGGCAAGAACGGCTCGCATTTTTTCCGTGCCAGCTTTCTGAACGATTCCCACCGGCGGCCTGCCCGGCGACCACATGCCTGATGCCACACTGGCTGGTTTTGTGGCAAGCAAAAGGCGGCGTATATCACCTGACCGTGTTATTACCGCGGCGATACAACCTGCCGGGCGCATCGTCCCCGTCTGGCATTTCGCGAGCACCAGTGATGCGTATCGGCTTTGTGGTTGCGAGTGCCGTATTTCTGTCCTGCACCTCGGCGGCCAATGCCGCCGACAAGACCGTTCGCGACAAGGATAACGGATTTTCCCTGACCTTTCCGGAAGCTGGACCAACGAGGAGCCTTCCGGCAAGACGATGCGGCTGAAGATAAAGTCCAGCGATCAGGGCCTCACCTGCCGGATATCGGTCGGTCTCTATGATCCGCAGGCGTCCGGCTCACCCGCCGACCCCAGAGCATTTCTCGAAACTGGCTGGTCGCCGCAGGCCCGGCAAGAGATGGTGGGAGCCGCCTTTGCCTCGGCGGTCTTCAGCAACGAAAAGTTGATCCGCTTTCCCGATGGCTATCCGGCACGCTTTCCCGATGGCTATCCGGCACGAATGAGCGATATGGATTTCCAGGTCGGCGACGGCAGCGCAAGCATTCCCGGTCACGCCAAGGTCGTGCTTTCGCTACGCGGCACCCACTTCGGTCTGGTGACTTGCGGGCTCACGGGCGACAGGCTCGAGCAAATGAAGCAGAAGTGGGCGCCACTGGCCGATGAGGCCGAACGGGTGGCGAGTTCTTTTGTTCTCGACGGACCCTGACTGCTTTTACAGGAAAAGACTTCTTTCCCGCTCCACCGCCTTGGTGATGAAGCCGGCGACGATCTGGATGCGGCGCAGTGGCCTGACCGATTCGTGATAGACCAGCCAGTAGGCGCGGCGGATGGGCGCCACCACGTCGACGGCCACCAGTTCCGGCATCGAGCGGGCGACGAAGGTGTGCAGGATGCCGATGCCGGCGCCCGAGCGCACCGCTTCGGCCTGGCCGAGCGCCGAGGAGATGGCGAAGCTGGTGCGCCAGTCGGCGCTGAATTCGGCCGCGTAATCGAGCGAAGGGCTGACGATGAGATCGGGCACATAGCCGATGAGGGTGTGCCGGCCGAGTTCGGCCGCGGTTTTGGGCAGGCCATTGGCATCGGCGTAGGCGCGCGAGGCAAACAGGCCCAGCGAGTAATCGACCAGCTTTCCCGCCACCAGCCGGCCCTCGGTCGGCCGCTCGACGGTGATGGCAATATCGGCTTCGCGACGCGACAGCGAGAAGGAGCGCGGCACCGGCACGAGCTGGATCGTCAGTTCGCGATGCAGCGCGGTCAGTTCGCCGAGGCGCCTGGCCAGGAAGGCGACGCCGAACCCGTCCGGCGCGCCGATGCGCACGGTGCCGGAGATATCGTCGCCTTCGCCTGATATGGTCGAGCGCGCGGCGATCATGTCGCCCTCCATGCGCTCGGCAATGTCGAGGAAACGCTCACCGGCCGGCGTCAGTTCGCTGCCGGTGGTCAGCCGGCGAAAGAGCTTCGTGCGCAATGCGTCTTCGAGCGCCGCGATGCGGCGAGAGACGGTGGCGTGGTTGAGCTCCAGCCGCCGGGCGGCGCCAAGGATCTGGCCGGCGCGCGCCACGGCGAGGAAGATGCGGACGTCATCCCAGTTCATGGGAATCCCCAGGAGATATCGTGTCGTCAGTCATTTGCGAGAATTGATGCCCGCCCGTCAACCGATATCTAATTTTCGCACAACGGTTGCGTTCTCCCTCGCGTTGCCTTCGCCACCGCAAAGGCGGACAATGCGCCATCACAACAAGGGAGAGATATCATGATCGAATACGGTCATTTCATCGGCGGCAAGCGTGTCGCCGGCACCAGCGGCCGCAAGCAGGACGTCATGCAGCCGATGGACGGCTCCGTGCGCGGCACGGTGGCGCTGGCCTCGCAGGCGGAACTGCGCGCGGCGGTCGAGAATGCCAAGGCGGCGCAGCCGAAATGGGCCGCCACCAACCCGCAGCGCCGCGTGCGGGTGCTGATGAAATTCCTCGAACTGGTCGCCCGCGACTATGACGAACTGGCCGACATACTGGCACGCGAGCACGGCAAGACGATCGCCGACGCCAAGGGCGACATCCAGCGCGGCCTCGAAGTGGTCGAAGTCTGCATCGGTGCGCCGCACATGATGAAGGGCGAATTCACCGATGGCGCCGGCCCCGGCATCGACGTCTATTCGATGCGCCAGCCGCTCGGCGTCGTCGCCGGCATCACGCCGTTCAACTTCCCGGCGATGATCCCGCTGTGGAAGATCGCGCCGGCGATCGCCTGCGGCAATGCCTTCATCCTGAAGCCGTCGGAGCGTGATCCGGGCGTGCCGATCCGCATCGCCGAACTGTTCCTCGAGGCCGGCCTGCCCGCAGGCATCCTCAACGTCGTCAACGGCGACAAGGAAGTCGTCGACGCCATCCTCGACGATCCCGACATCAAGGCCATCGGCTTTGTCGGCTCGACGCCGATCGCCCACTACATCTATTCACGCGGCACCGCGGCGGGCAAGCGCGTGCAGTGCTTCGGCGGCGCCAAGAACCACATGATCATCATGCCCGACGCCGACATGGACCAGACCGTCGACGCGCTGATCGGCGCCGGCTACGGCTCGGCCGGCGAGCGCTGCATGGCGATCTCGGTGGCTGTCCCGGTCGGCAACGACACCGCCAACCGGCTGATGGAAAAGCTGGTCCCGCGCGTCGAGAGCCTGAAGGTCGGTCCGTCGACGGATTCGGCCGCCGATTTCGGCCCGCTGGTGACGGCGCAGGCGCTGGAACGGGTGAAGGGTTACGTCGATACCGGCGTCAAGGAAGGCGCCAAGCTGGTCGTAGACGGCCGCGGCTTCAAGATGCAAGGCTATGAGAACGGCTACTATATGGGCGGCTGCCTGTTCGACAATGTCACGGCGGACATGCGCATCTACAAGGAAGAAATCTTCGGGCCGGTGCTCTCGGTGGTGCGCGCGCCGACCTATGAGAGCGCGATCAAGCTCGCCAACGACCATGAAATGGGCAATGGCGTCGCCATCTTCACCCGCGACGGCGACGCCGCGCGTGACTTTGCAAGCCGTGTCCAGGTCGGCATGGTCGGCGTCAACGTGCCGATCCCGGTGCCGATCGCCTATTACACGTTCGGCGGCTGGAAGGCGTCGTCCTTCGGCGACCTCAACCAGCACGGTCCGGACGCGTTCCGCTTCTACACCAAGACCAAGACGGTGACCTCGCGCTGGCCGTCCGGCATCAAGGACGGTGCGGAGTTCGTCATCCCGACGATGAACTGAGCTGACGGTTTTCTTGCTTGCGCCTCTCGCCCTCAGCGACGGGCGCGCGGCAACATATCCGACATCGAAGGCCCGGGCCGCATGCCCGGGCCTTTTCGTTGCGGTCGCGGCGTTGTCCGCCAAATCGCTAATGTGATGGAACCAAGCGGGTGCCATACGCCTTACGCTGTATCCTGCAGCGCTTGCAGGCCAATCAACAGCGCCGGTAGCAGCCGGGTTTCGCGTCTGGCGCAGGGAGGTGTCAGATGACACAAGGTCTTGTGGCGACGATGATCTTGACGTCGCTTGCGATATCAGCCGGTGCGGCGCAGGCGAATGCGGCCGGACAATGCGCACCGCGGGCCGATCTGATCAAGGCACTTGGCGAGAAGTTCCATGAGAGCGAGGCCGGGCGTGGCCTGATCAATTCCAGCGTGGTTCTTGAGGTCTTTGTTTCCGAGCAAGGCAGTTGGACGGTTCTGGCCTCCGATACCAAGGGCCAGAGCTGCATACTGTCCGTCGGTGAAGGCTGGGACAGTACAATGATGAAAGCGGCCCTGCCGGGTGCTTGAGCGGCCCGGTGCGTTCGCGGCCTCTCGGCAGGTCAGGCAGTTGCTTGCGCCGTGACGGGAGGCCCTTTCTGCAGCGGTCGGAGTGTGGCTTGTTTTCAGATCGGGCCCTCACCATGTCGAATCCAGGGAATGCGATAGGTTCCCTGACGACAGACCGGAAACCAGAAGGAGTGACGTGATGAAGACGTCGAACCCGGCCTGGAGCGTTCCGGTGTATTGAGGCTGCCCCATGCGCCTCCCTTTGCCGGAACGCCAAGGCGAAGGAGGTGCCAAATGGCACACAAATTTTCGTTTCGATGGATCAGGATAGCCGCGATCGGCGCCGCGCTGGCGCTGTCGACGCTATCGGCGCAGGCGCAATTTATCTGCGGCGGCCACAGTGACCTCGTCGCTGGACTGGCGCAGGCCCTTCAACAAAAGCAGATCGGCTATGGTGTGGTCGGCGAGGCCGCCATTGTCGAGATCTATGTCTCGGCAAGCGGGACCTGGTCCATGCTGGTGACCGACGTGCAGGGCCGAAGCTGCATTTTCGCGACCGGTGAGGGATGGGAGAATACCGCCATCGCCGCCGCGCAAGGGATCTGATCGCCCGTTCAGCGGGTCGCGGCGACCTCGGCATGGCCGCGCAGCAGCGCCATCAGCCGCTTGGCATCCTTGGCGGCTGCCTCCTCGTCGCCGTCGAGGATCGAGCGGATCAGCGCGACGTGATGCTCGGCTGACTCGGCGAGGCCCGTGTCCGCCTTGTAGCGGAACCAGAAGCGGCGGCTGTGGGTCTGCAACGGCGCGGCCAGCCGCGCGGCGAAGGGGTTGTCGGCGGCCATGGCCAGGGCCTCGTCGAGCGCCTTGTCGGCCTGGATGAAGGCAAGCACATTGCCCGAGATGACCGCCTTCTGCATGGCGAGCGCCGCCTCGTGAAACAGGTCGGCGGCCTCGCGGGTGACGAAGCGGGCGGCCGAACGGGCCAGCACCACCTCGACACCGCGCCGGGCGTCGAGCACGCGCAGCCAGTCGCCGGGATGCAGCGGCGCGATCGCGATGCCGGCGCGTGGCCTGACATCAAGCAGCCCTTCCCAGGCCAGCCGCTGGATCGCCTCGCGCACCGGCGTGCGGCCGAGGTCCAGCTTCTCGATAAGCGCCCCCTCGGTGACAAAGCTCGACGGCGCCAGTTCCAGCGTGACGATCATATGCTCGAGCACGCGGTAGGCCCTGGCCGCCGCCGGCTCGGAGGTCATGGTTGCTTCCGTGGATATCAAAGGCGATCTCCTGATATATTCTGAATATATCATAACGGATTCCGTATTGACAGCGGGTTTCTTACCAGATATACGACTGATATATCAGATGGAGACGCGACTATGTGGACCGGAGTTTTCCCCGCCGTCACGACAAAATTCACCGCCGACGACCGGCTCGACCATGCCGAAATGGAACGCTGCTTCGGCCTCCAGATGGAGGCCGGTTGCGATGGCATCATCGTCTGCGGCTCGCTTGGCGAAGGGCCGATGCTGTCGCCTGACGAGAAGATCGAAGTGCTGAAGACAGCGCAGAAAGTCGCCGGCAAGAAGCCGGTGCTGCTGACCGTCAACGAGGCGGGCACCCGTGAGGCCGCCGCTATTGCCAGGCGCGCCGCCAGGGAAGGCGCCGATGGCCTGATGGTGGTGCCGAGCCCGATCTACCACACCAATGCGGAAGAGACCGTCGCGGCGCTGCGCGCGGTCGCCGAGGCCGGCGACCTGCCGGTCATGATCTACTCCAACCGGCTCGCCTATCGCGTCGACGTCACCGTCGACCAGATGGAGGAGTTGGCGTCGGACAAGCGCTTCGTCGCCATCAAGGAATCCTCCGACGATATCAGGCGCTCGACCGAGATCATCAACCGGCTTGGTGGCCGCTACGATCTGTTCACCGGTGTCGACAATCTTGCTTTCGAGGCACTGTCGGTCGGCGCCATCGGCTGGGTGGCCGGCCTGGTCACCGCCTTCCCGCGCGAGACCGTCGCCATCTTCCAGCTGATGAAGCAGGGCCGCCGCGAGGAGGCGCTCGCCATCTACCGCTGGTTCCGGCCGCTGCTCGACCTCGACGTCTCGACCTATCTGGTCCAGAACATCAAGCTTGCCGAAGTGCTGGCAATCGATACCAATGACCGCGTGCGCATGCCGCGCCAGCCGCTGTCGGGCGAGCGCCGCAAGGCGGTCGAGAAGATCATACGGGATGCGCTGGCAGCGCGGCCGAAGCTGCCGCAGTTCTGAAGGTGACGGTGTTCTAAGGGTGGTAATGTCGCAATTCCCCTCATCCGGCCGAAGCGGCCGGATGAGGGGAATTGCTCCAAGGGGCGAGATTGGCATATGCAGCACGGCACGCGCGGCCATGAATAGCGATGCTGAAATCGACATCGCCATTGTCGGCGGTGGCATCATCGGCATCTGTGCCGCCGCCTTCCTTGCCGAGGCGGGGCGCAGCGTAACAATCTTCGACCGCACCGGCATCTGCGAGGAGACGAGCTCCGGCAATGCGGCCGCCTTCGCCTTCTCGGATGTGCTGCCGTTGGCGCACAAGGGCATGATCAAGCACCTGCCGAAATGGCTGGCCGATCCGCTCGGCCCGCTCAGCATCCCGCCCGCGTATTTGCCGCGGCTTCTGCCCTGGCTGATCCGCTTCTGGCGCGCCGGCGCGCCGGCGAAATACGAAGCCAGCCTCGCCGCCCAGGCCGGCATGATGAAGCTCGCCGAAACCGAATGGATAGGTCTGCTCGATCGCTCCGGCACGCGGCCGATGCTGCGCGAGGACGGCTCGCTGGAGCTCTACGAGAGCGAAGCCGAGTTCCGCGCCTCGCTGTCCGGCTGGGCCGCGCGCGAGCGCTTCGGCATCGGCTTTCGCCATGTCGAGGGCGAGGGCCTGGCGGGTTTGCAGCCGGGCCTCTCCCCGCGCTTCATCAAGGGCACCTTCGTGCCGGGCTGGAAGACGGTCGCCGATCCAAAGCTGCTCGGCAAGGCGGTGTGGGCTTACGCCGAAGCCAAGGGTGCCCGCTTCGAAATGGCAGGTATCGACCGGATCGCGGCGGACCAGGATGGCGCGACGCTGACGCTGAACGACGGCACGACCAGGCAGGCAAGGCACCTTGTCGTCGCCGCCGGCGCCTGGTCGCATCTCCTGGCGCGGCAGCTTGGCGACCGCATTCCGCTGGAGACCGAGCGCGGCTACAACGCGACGCTGCCCAGAAGCGCCTTCGACGTGAAGCGGCAGCTGATCTTCTCCGGCCATGGCTTCGTCATCACGCCGCTCGAGACGGGCCTGCGCGTCGGCGGCGCGGTCGAACTCGGCGGCATAGAGCGGCCACCCAATTTCAACAGATCGAAAGCGCTCCTGCAGAAGGCGCAGCAGTTCCTGCCCGGGCTCAATCCCTCGGGCGGGCGCGAATGGATGGGGTTCCGCCCCTCGCTGCCGGATTCGGTGCCCGTCATCGGCAAGGCTTCGGGAAGCCGGCCGGTCGTCTATGCTTTCGGCCACGGCCATCTCGGCCTGACCCAGGCCGCGGCGACCGGACGGTTGATCCGGGAAATCATCCTGGGGCAGGTTGCGTCTGTTGATCTCGCCCCCTTCAGTCCACAACGGTTTTGAATTTTTCGAGGAGCGACATGGCCAAGAAATCCTTCTTCTGCATCGACGGCCACACATGCGGCAATCCGGTGCGGCTGGTCGCCGGGGGCGGCCCGCTGCTCGATGGCGCGACGATGATGGAACGGCGTGCGCATTTCCTCGCCGAATATGACTGGATCCGCACCGGGCTGATGTTCGAGCCGCGTGGCCATGACGTGATGTCGGGTTCGATCCTCTATCCGCCGACGCGCGAGGATTGCGACATCGCCATCCTGTTCATCGAGACCTCCGGCTGCCTGCCGATGTGCGGCCACGGCACCATCGGCACGGTGACGATGGCCATCGAGCACGGCCTGATCAAGCCGAAGACGCCGGGCGTGCTGAGGCTCGATACGCCAGCCGGGCTGGTCATCGCCGAATACAAACAGGTCGGCGAATATGTCGAGGAAGTGCGCATCACCAACGTGCCGTCGTTCCTCCATGCCGAAGGTCTGACGGTCGAATGTCCGGGGCTCGGCGAGATCACCGTCGATGTCGCCTATGGCGGCAATTTCTACGCCATCGTCGAGCCGCAGGAGAACTACCGCGACATGGCGGATTATTCCGCCGGCGACCTCATCGCCTGGAGCCCGGTGGTGCGGCAGCGGCTCAACGAGAAGTATTCCTTCGTGCATCCGGAGAACCCCGGCATCAACAGGCTTTCGCACATGCTGTGGACCGGCAAGCCGACGGTGGAACGGGCCGACGCCCGCAATGCCGTGTTCTACGGGGACAAGGCGATCGACCGCTCACCGTGCGGCACCGGCACCTCGGCGCGCATGGCGCAGCTCCATGCCACGGGCAAGCTCAAGGCAGGCGATGCCTTCGTGCATGAATCGATCATCGGTTCGCTGTTCAAGGGCAAGGTCGAAAAGGAGGTCACCGTGGCAGGCAGACCGGCGATCATCCCCTCGATCGGCGGCTGGGCGCGGATGACCGGACTGAACACGATCTTCATCGACGACCGCGATCCGTTCGCGCATGGTTTCGTGGTCAAGTGAGGAGAATCCTAACCCTGCGGAAAGCAGCGTGGCGAAAAGACCAACCCTGTCAGGAACGCAACGAATCCTCTTATCACCTAATTTTGACGGTGATTTCTTCGAAACGGGGCGCATGATACGGCCGAATCGTCAAAGACATTGCGTTATGCCAATGATAGGGTCCGCGATAGTCCAGGGGTCGGGTGCAGAAAACGGGCGGTCGGAACGACGTGAATCGGAAACACGCGGGGCGGTCAAAAAAATCACGTTGCAATCCGGGCTCGAAACTTTACGACTAGGGGAAATACGAAAAGGAATGCGTCTGCATGGGCGACATTCCAGGGGAGCCACGTACACATGCAGTATTTTGTCCAGCAGCTTATCAACGGGCTGACGCTGGGATCGATCTATGGGCTGATCGCAATCGGCTACACGATGGTCTACGGCATCATCGGCATGATCAACTTCGCCCATGGCGACATTTTCATGGTGGGCGCCTTCACGGCGCTGATCGTCTTCCTCATCCTCGGCGCGCTGTTCTATTCGGTGCCCGTCGTTATCGCGCTGCTGGTCATGATGATCGTGGCGATGCTGCTGACCAGCCTCTACAACTGGACGATCGAGAAGGTGGCCTACCGGCCGCTGCGCGGTTCGTTCCGGCTGGCGCCGCTGATCACCGCCATCGGCATGTCGATCGCGCTGTCGAACTTCGTCCAGGTGACGCAAGGTCCGCGCAACAAGCCGATCCCGCCGATGGTCAGCCAAGTCTACAACATCGACGGCGTCAGCGTGTCGCTGAAGCAGATCATCATCGTCATCGTCACCGCGCTGCTCCTGGTGGTGTTCTGGTACCTGGTCAACAGGACCTCGCTTGGCCGAGCGCAACGCGCCTGCGAACAGGACCGCAAGATGGCCGCCCTGCTCGGCGTCGACGTCGACCGCACCATCTCGATCACCTTCATCATGGGTGCCTCGCTCGCCGCTGTCGCCGGTACGCTGTTCCTGATGTACTATGGCGTGGTGGCTTTCTCCGACGGTTTTGTGCCGGGTGTGAAGGCGTTCACCGCGGCGGTGCTCGGCGGCATCGGCTCGCTGCCTGGGGCCGTGCTGGGCGGGCTGCTGATCGGCTTCATCGAGAGCATGTGGTCGGCCTATTTCTCGATCGACTACAAGGACGTCGCGGCGTTCTCGATCCTGGCCATCGTGCTGATCTTCCTGCCTTCCGGCATATTGGGCCGGCCTGAAGTCGAAAAGGTCTGAGATCATGGCCGTGACCGTATCTCGTGAGAGCGACAGCGTCGCCACCCCCACCCAACGCGCGCTTAAGGAAGCGTTCTATGCCGGTGCCATCGCGCTTGGCCTGTTCGTGCTGTTCATCGGGCTGAAGACCGGCCAGAACATGTCCAATGAACTAGTCCTGACGCAGCGCTGGGGCCTGCTCGCCGCCGTGGTGATCGCCACGGCCGTCGGCCGTTTCCTCTATGTCGCCTATGGCCAGCCCTTCATGGCCAACCAAAAGATCGCCAACGTCGCCACCGGTCTGTTGCCGGCCAGCGTGGGGTCACGGTTCTTCACGCTGCCGGCGTTCATCGTGGCTGTCGTCGCGGCGTTGCTGCTGTTCGTGTTCAACAGCTCCCTCGCCGGATGGGTGGGAGCGGAACCGGCCGGCTATCTGCAATTTCTGCGCGCCCTGGCGGTCATCTATCTGCTGGCTTGCGTGATCTACTACTTCCGCGCCTTCATCCATGCCAACTTCACCAAACTGGGCATCACAGCGCTGGTGCTGTACCCGATCCTCGTGGTCGCGGTGCTGTCGCTGAACGCCTGGTCGATTGCCGGAGGGCTGCAGGGCTCGCTGAAATGGGTCGACAATTTCGGCATCCAGATCCTGATCTATGTGATGCTGGCCTGGGGACTGAACATCGTCGTTGGCCTCGCCGGCCTGCTCGACCTCGGTTACGTCGCCTTTTATGCGCTTGGCGCCTATGCCTATGCGCTTCTTGCCACCCATTACGGCCTGTCGTTCTGGATCCTGCTGCCGGCCGCGGGCTGCATGGCCGCCCTGTGGGGGGTGCTGCTCGGCTTCCCCGTGCTGCGCCTGCGCGGCGATTATCTGGCGATCGTAACGCTCGCCTTCGGCGAGATCATCCGCCTGGTGCTGATCAACTGGCGCGACGTCACCAACGGGTCGGCCGGTATCTCCGGCATTCCCAAGGTTTCCTTCTTCGGCCTGGTGACCTTCAACGTGTCGGACCCCAACTACATTGCCAAGGTTCTGCACATTGCGACCTCGAGCGCCTACTACAAGATCTTCCTCTACTATCTGATCCTGGGCCTGTGCCTGCTTACCGCCTTCGTCACCATCAGGCTGCGCCGCCTGCCGGTCGGCCGTGCGTGGGAAGCCTTGCGTGAGGACGAGATCGCCTGCCGCTCGCTCGGCATCAACACCACCACCACCAAGCTGACCGCCTTCGCCACCGGCGCCATGTTCGGTGGCTTCGCCGGCTCGTTCTTCGCCGCGCGGCAAGGCTTCGTCAGCCCGGAATCCTTCGTTTTCCTGGAATCGGCCATCATCCTTGCCATCGTCGTTCTCGGCGGCATGGGCTCGCTGGTCGGCATTGCGGTTGCCGCGATGGTGATGATCGGCGGCACCGAGGCGCTGCGCGAACTCGACTTCCTCAAGCAGATCTTCGGGCCGGACTTCACCCCCGAACTCTACCGCATGCTTCTGTTCGGCATGGCCATGGTCATCGTCATGCTGTGGAAGCCGCGCGGCTTCGTCGGCAGTCGCGAACCGACCGCCTTCCTCAAGGAGCGAAGGGCTGTCTCAAGCTCCTTCACCAAGGAGGGCCACGGCTGATGAACGCGACCACGCAAATGAACGACGCCATCCTGCAGGTCGAACATCTGTCGATGAAATTCGGCGGCCTGGTCGCCATCGGCGACCTCTCCTTCACCGCCAGACGCGGCGAGATCACGGCGCTGATCGGGCCTAACGGCGCCGGCAAGACCACCGTGTTCAACTGCATCACCGGCTTCTACAAGCCGTCCGAAGGCATGATCACGCTCAACCGGGCCGACGGCTCGGCCTATCTGCTGGAACGGCTGCCCAACCATGAGATTCCGGCGCGCGCCAAGGTGGCGCGCACCTTCCAGAACATCCGCCTGTTCTCGGGCATGACGCTGCTGGAGAACCTTCTGGTCGCCCAGCACAACAAGCTGATGAAGGCATCGGGCTATACGGTGCTTGGCCTGTTCGGCTTCAGCGGTTACCGCAGGGCATCGGCCGAGTCGATGGACCTGGCCAGGCATTGGCTGGAGAAGGCCGATCTCGTCGATCGCGCCGACGATCCGGCCGGCGACCTGCCCTATGGCGCGCAGCGGCGCCTCGAGATCGCGCGTGCCATGTGCACGGGACCGGAACTTCTGTGTCTCGACGAGCCGGCGGCCGGCCTCAACCCGAAGGAATCGGCGGCGCTCAACGAGCTCTTGATGGACATCAAGAACAACACCGGCACCTCGATCCTGCTGATCGAGCACGACATGTCGGTGGTCATGCAGATTTCCGACCATGTCGTGGTGCTGGAATATGGCCGCAAGATCTCCGACGGCAATCCGCAGTCGGTGCGCACCGATCCACGCGTCATCGCCGCCTATCTCGGCGTCGACGACGAGGAGGTCGAGACCGTGCTGACCGAGGTCGGCGACGAGGACGTCATCGAGCAGCTCGACATTGGGCCGGATGCCGCGCATGGCCCGGGGACATCGTCGTCATACCTGGCCGGACCCGTGACCGACACCGTCGGACACAGCGAGGGCGAGCGCGTCACGGTGTCGAAAGGCGCCTCGAAGGCGGCACAGGTCGATGCCCGCGCGGCTACCGTGACGAGTAAACCCGTCGCAAAACCGGCCGCGCCGGCCAAGCCGGCGGCGAAAGCGGCACCGAAGAAAACAGCCGCCAAGGCGCCCGTGGCAAAGGCCGAAGGCATTTCGAACCGCCTCGCCGCCCCTCGTGGCGGCAAGGCCGACAACCTGACCCGCATCAAGGGCATCGGCACGGTCAACGAGAAGAAGCTCAACGAGCACGGCATCTTCCATTTTGACCAGATCGGCGCCTGGAAGAAGGCCGATGTCGAGGCTGCCGAAGCCTATCTCGCCTTTGACGGACGCATTGCGCGCGAGGAATGGGTCAAGCAGGCCAAGCTGCTCGGTCAGGGCAAGGACACGGAATTCTCGCGCCGCGTCGACGCCGGCAAGGTGGCGACCAGCCATGCTTCCGCCAAGACTACCGGTGCGGCCAAGCCTGCGCCGGGCAAGCGTGGAGGGGGCAAATAATGGCCGGGACAACGCTGCTCGATATCAGGGGCGTGGAGACCTATTACGGCAATATCCGGGCGCTGAACGGCGTCGATGTCACCGTCAAGGAGGGCGAGATCGTGGCGCTGATCGGCGCTAACGGCGCCGGCAAATCGACGCTGATGATGACCATTTTCGGTGCTCCGCGCGCCCGCACGGGGACCATCACCTTCGCCGGCACCGACATCACCCAGTTGCCGACGCACGAGATTGCGCGCATGCGCATCGCCCAGTCACCCGAAGGCCGGCGCATCTTCCCGCGCATGACGGTAATGGAAAACCTGCAGATGGGCGCCAGCCTCGACAACCTCAAACACTATGACGAGGACGTCGAGAAGGTGTTCAAGCTGTTCCCCCGGCTCAAGGAGCGCATCGCGCAGCGCGGCGGCACGCTGTCGGGCGGCGAGCAGCAGATGCTGTCGATTGGGCGCGCGCTGATGGCGCGGCCGAAGCTGCTTCTGCTCGACGAGCCGTCGCTCGGCCTGGCGCCACTGATCGTCAAGCAGATCTTCGATGCCATCCGCGAGCTGAACCGCACGCAAGGGCTGACCGTGTTCCTGGTCGAGCAGAACGCGTTCGGCGCGCTGAAGCTCGCCACGCGCGGCTACGTCATGGTCAACGGCAATGTGACGATGAGCGGCACCGGCAAGGAACTGCTCGCCAATCCGGAAGTGCGCGCCGCCTATCTCGAAGGCGGACATCACTGAGTTTGGAGCGGAATGTGCATTCGGTATCCCGCTCCATCTTGTTTGTTTGTCGCATGATCCTTGTCCGAAAAGTCTGCAACTTTTCGGGATCATGCTAGGGAGACTTCATCATGCAGGGCATTCTCTATGAGGAACCCTCGATCTGGCAGTTCTTCTTCGTCACCTGTCTGCTCGGCGGCTGGGCGGCCTGGATGACCGGCAAGGCCAGCGCCCAGACATGGCGCTCCTTCATCCAGCTTTTCGCCTATCTGCTGGGTCTCGGCATCGGCATCCGCTTCATCCATCACGCGCTGTTCGACGGCACGATGTTCTCGCTGCAGTACTATATCGTCGACACCATCGTGCTGATGATATTGGGCTTCGTCGGCTACCAATACACACGAACCAACCAGATGGTCACACAGTATAATTGGCTCTACGAAAGAGCTTCAATCTTGAGCTGGAAACCGAAAGGTTGACGTTCATTATTAACGCCGGCTCAGGGATGAATCGGCGTGACAAGTGCCTGAAAATCGGCAAACTATGCTTTCTGCGATAAGGGTGGGCATCGCATGAAAGCTTCATCCACGCCCACTCCGTTAATGGGAGCGTTTAAATGAAAAAGTCACTTTTGTCCGCCGTCGCCCTGACCGCGCTTGTCGCGTTCGGCGGCAACGCGTGGGCTGATGTAATGTTCGGCGTTGCCGGTCCGATCACCGGTCCGAATGCGGCCTTCGGCGCACAGCTGCAGAAGGGCGCAGAGGCGGCGGTCGCCGCGATCAATGCCAAGGGCGGCATCAACGGCGAGCAGATCAAGCTCGAAGTCGGCGACGACGTCTCCGATCCGAAGCAAGGCATCTCGGTCGCCAACAAGTTCGTCGGCGACGGCGTCAAGTTCGTGATCGGCCACTTCAACTCGGGCGTCTCGATCCCGGCCTCGGAAGTCTACGCCGAAAACAACATCGTCGAAATCACGCCGGCCGCGACCAACCCGAAGTTCACCGAGCGCGGTCTGTGGAACGTGTTCCGCACCTGCGGACGCGACGATCAGCAGGGCAGCATCGCCGGCGCCTACATCGCCGCGAACTTCAAGGATGCCAAGGTCGCCGTCGTGCACGACAAGACCCCTTATGGCCAGGGCCTCGCCGATGAAACCAAGAAGGCGATGAACGCCGCCGGCGTCAAGGAAGTGATGTATGAAGGCGTCAATGTCGGCGACAAGGATTTCTCGGCGCTCATCGCCAAGATGAAGGAAGCCGGCGTCACCCTGATCTACTGGGGCGGCCTGCATACCGAAGCCGGCCTGATCATCCGCCAGTCGGCGGACCAGGGCCTCAAGGCGCCGATGATGTCGGGTGACGGCATCGTGACGGACGAACTCGCCGCGATCGCGGGCGACGCCGTCGCCGGCACGCTCAACACGTTCGGTCCCGATCCGCGCCTGATCCCGGCCAACAAGGAACTCGTCGAGAAGTTCCGCGCGCAGGGCTTCGAGCCGGAAGCCTACACGCTCTACGCCTACGCCGCCGTGCAGGTGGTCGCCGAGGCGGCCGCTGCCGCCAAGACGAACGACCCGCAGGCCGTTGCCAAGGCGATGCATGAAAGCGGCCCGTTCCCGACCGTTCTGGGCGATCTCGCCTATGACGCCAAGGGCGACCCGAAGCTGCCGGGCTACATCATGTACGAGTGGAAGAAGAAGGACGACGGCAAGTATTCCTGGTTCCCGAAATAAGCTGCTCTGGCAGGTCTGAAATCCAAGATGCCCGGCGCAACGCGCCGGGCATTTTCTTTTGGTGCGTTCGGTCCGCCGATGGCCTTCTTGCCGGCACCTCTCAGGCGGAGAGATCGCATCCAGGATCGAAATTGTCGTCAACGTTCCGTCCGTTGGCGCTAAGGCATGCGAGTGTTGGCCGGATAATTGATTTAAATCGGTTTAAAACGGCGCTGATTTTGTTTGCACTGCAGCATTTTCACGCTAATCATTGCACCGATTTCCCGTCCCTTCCGCTGCTGGAGCCCAGTCCTTGGCCATCACGAAGATCCTCGTCGCCAACCGGTCAGAAATCGCCATCCGCGTCTTTCGCGCGGCCAATGAGTTGGGCCTCAAAACCGTGGCGATCTGGGCCGAGGAAGACAAATATTCGCTGCACCGCTTCAAGGCCGACGAGAGCTACCAGGTCGGGCGTGGTCCGCATCTCGCCAAGGATATGGGGCCGATCGAGAGCTATCTGTCGATCGAGGAGGTGATCCGCGTCGCCAGGCTTTCGGGCGCCGATGCCATCCACCCCGGATATGGGCTCCTGTCCGAAAGCCCCGAATTCGCCGAAGCTTGCGCGCAGGCCGGCATCACCTTCATCGGGCCGAAGCCGGACACGATGCGCCGCCTCGGCAACAAGGTCGCGGCGCGCAATCTCGCCATCGAGGTCGGCGTGCCGGTCATTCCCGCCACCGATCCGTTGCCGGACGATATGGAGGCGGTCAAGAAACTGGCCAAGGAGATCGGCTATCCGGTGATGCTCAAGGCCTCGTGGGGCGGCGGTGGGCGCGGCATGCGCGCCATCCGCTCCGAGGCGGATCTCGCCCGTGAGGTCACGGAAGGCAAGCGCGAGGCGAAGGCCGCCTTCGGCAAGGACGAGGTCTATCTCGAAAAGCTGATCGAGCGCGCCCGCCACGTCGAGGTGCAGGTGCTTGGCGACACGCATGGCAATGCCGTGCACCTGTTCGAGCGCGACTGCTCGATCCAGCGCCGCAACCAGAAGGTCGTCGAACGGGCGCCGGCGCCCTATCTCGAAATGGCGCAGCGCGAGGAACTTTGCGGCTACGCGCTGAGGATCGCGCGCGAGACCAGCTATATCGGCGCCGGCACGGTCGAGTTCCTGCAGGACGCCGATACCGGAAAATTCTATTTCATCGAGGTCAACCCGCGCATCCAGGTCGAGCATACCGTCACCGAACAGGTGACCGGCATCGACATCGTCAAGGCGCAGATCCACATCCTCGACGGCTTCGCCATCGGCACACCGCAATCGGGCGTGCCGGCGCAGAAGGACATCAGGCTGAACGGCCATGCCTTGCAGTGCCGCATCACCACCGAGGATCCCGAGCACAATTTCATTCCGGACTATGGCCGCATCACCGCCTACCGCGGCGCCACCGGCTTCGGCATCCGGCTGGATGGCGGCACCGCCTATTCCGGCGCGGTCATCACCCGCTTCTACGATCCGCTGCTGGAGAAGGTGACGGCGTGGGCGCCGACGCCGGCAGAGACGATTGCCCGCATGAACCGGGCGCTGCGCGAATTCCGCATCCGCGGCGTCGCCACCAACCTCACCTTCCTCGAAGCGATCATCAACCACCCGAGCTTCGCCGACAATTCCTATACGACGAAGTTCATCGATACGACGCCGGAACTGTTCCAGCAGGTCAAGCGGCAGGACCGCGCGACCAAGCTGCTCAACTATCTGGCTGATGTCAGCGTCAACGGCCACCCCGAGACGCGCGGCCGGCCGATGCCGAAGGCCGATGCGGCCGCACCGGTCGTGCCCTACCTCAACGGCAATGTGCCGGGCGGCAGCAAACAGAAGCTGGAGGTGCTCGGTCCTGACAAATTTGCCGGCTGGATGCGCGAGCAAAGGCAGGTTCTGGTCACCGACACGACGATGCGCGACGGCCACCAGTCGCTGCTGGCGACACGCATGCGCACGCATGATATTGCCAATATTGCCGGCACCTATGCCCGCGCCCTGCCGCAGCTTCTGTCGCTCGAATGCTGGGGCGGCGCTACCTTCGACGTCGCCATGCGCTTCCTCACCGAGGATCCTTGGGAGCGGCTGTCGCTGGTGCGCGAGGCGGCGCCCAACCTGTTGCTGCAAATGCTGCTGCGCGGCGCCAACGGCGTCGGCTACACCAATTATCCCGACAATGTCGTGCAGCATTTCGTCAAGCAGGCGGCTGCCGGCGGTATCGACCTGTTCCGCGTCTTCGACTGCCTGAACTGGGTCGAGAACATGCGCGTCGCCATGGATGCGGTCGGCGCCGAAGGCAAGCTGATCGAAGCGGCGATGTGCTACACCGGCGACATCCTCGATCCGGCACGGGCCAAATACGATCTGAAATACTATGTCGGCCTGGCCGGGGAATTGCAGGCCGCCGGCGCCCATATCATCGCCGTCAAGGACATGGCGGGCCTGTTGAAGCCGGCGGCCGCCCGCGTGCTGTTCAAGGCGCTGCGCGAGGCGACCGACCTGCCGATCCATTTCCACACCCACGACACGTCTGGCCTGTCGGCGGCGACCGTGCTGGCGGCGGTGGAGAGTGGCGTCGACGCCATCGACGCGGCGATGGATGCCTTCTCCGGCAACACGTCGCAGCCTTGCCTGGGCTCGATCGTCGAGGCGCTGAAGGGCACCGAGCGCGACCCCGGCCTCGACCCGCAATGGATCCGCAAGATCTCGTTCTACTGGGAAGCGGTGCGCAACCAGTACGCCGCCTTCGAAAGCGATCTCAAGGGGCCGGCCTCGGAAGTCTATCTGCACGAAATGCCGGGCGGACAGTTCACCAATCTCAAGGAACAGGCGCGTTCGCTCGGGCTGGAGACGCGCTGGCACGAGGTGGCGCAGACCTATCACGACGTCAATCTGATGTTCGGCGACATCGTCAAGGTGACGCCGTCATCCAAGGTCGTCGGCGACATGGCTCTGATGATGGTCAGCCAGGACCTGACCGTCGCCGATGTCGAGAACCCAGCCAGGGACATCGCCTTCCCGGACTCGGTCGTCTCGATGCTGCGCGGCGATCTCGGCCAGTCGCCCGGCGGTTGGCCGGCGGCGCTGCAGAAGAAGGCGCTGAAAGGCGACAGGCCGATCATGGCGCGGCCCGGCTCGCTGCTGAAGCCCGCCGATCTCAAGGCCAGCCGCAAGGAGATCGAGGAGAAGCTGGAGCGCAAGCTCTCGGAACACGAGTTCGCCTCCTGGCTGATGTATCCGAAGGTGTTCACCGACTTCGCCGGCGCGCAAGAGACCTACGGCCCGGTCAGCGTCCTGCCGACGCCGACCTATTTCTACGGCATGAAGTCCGAGGACGAGATCTTCATCGACATCGAGAAGGGCAAGACGCTGGTCGTGCGGTGCCTTGCCATCGGCGATGTCGACGACAAGGGCATGGTCACCGTGTTCTTCGAGCTCAA
The DNA here is from genome assembly GCF_006441315.1 of Mesorhizobium sp. B2-4-19. Taxonomy (NCBI): domain Bacteria; kingdom Pseudomonadati; phylum Pseudomonadota; class Alphaproteobacteria; order Hyphomicrobiales; family Phyllobacteriaceae; genus Mesorhizobium; species Mesorhizobium sp. B2-4-19. The sequence continues at coordinate 189,576 of NZ_VFUV01000010.1, forward strand.
CGGCCAGCCGCGGCGCGTGAAGGTGCCGGACCGGGCGCATGGCGCCTCCGCCGCCAAGGCGCGCCGCAAGGCCGAGCCTGGCAACGAGGCGCATGTCGGCGCGCCGATGCCGGGCGTGGTCTCCGCGCTTTCGGTCGCCACCGGCCAGGCGGTAAAGGCCGGCGACGTGCTGCTCTCCATCGAGGCGATGAAGATGGAAACGGCGCTGCATGCCGAGCGCGACGGCACCGTCGCCGAGGTGCTGGTCAAGGCCGGCGACCAGATCGATGCCAAGGATCTGCTGATCGCCTTCGCTTGAGAAGCGGCAAAGGGCGGGCGGGCTGTCGGCTTCTGTCGGCAGCCCCCTGCCTTGTTCGATAACAGCTTGACCCGCCGCCGCCGGTCGGGCATCGAACCGGCTCAAATTTGCCGCCGTCTTTCGCCGAGTCGCGGCGCCGAACCCTTTGGAGAAAAACATGGCCGACGATATCACCGAGACCAGCCAGACTGTTGCCGCCGGCCAGCTGCGTGCCTTCATCGAGCGCATCGAGCGGCTCGAGGAAGAGAAGAAGACGATCGCCGACGACATCAAGGAAGTCTTCGCCGAGGCCAAGGGCACCGGCTTCGACACCAAGGCGATGCGCACCATCATCCGCCTGCGCAAGAAGGACCAGGCCGAGCGCCAGGAAGAGGATGCCATCCTCGATCTGTACATGGCCGCGCTCGGCATGGTGTAAGACTAACCGCCCGGCGCCTGATGCGGTTGCCGTGGATACGTTTGAACCATGAGCGAATTCGACTACGGCGGACGCCGCGCCTCTGAATTCCGCCATCGCGGCTTCTGGTCGCTGTTCGCCGAGCGGCATCCGGAAGAAAGGACCCGGCTGGCGCGCCGCGGGCCCTGGTTCTGGCAGCGCGGGCTGCCTGACTTCGCCCTGGTCATTTCCATGTATGTCGCGCCGGCGCAGAACCATGTCGGCGTCTTCTTCGGCCGCAACGAGAAGTTCGGCGCCACGCAAAGCTGGTCGCGGTTGAAGCCGTTCCAACCGGCGATCGAAGAAAGGCTTAAACTCAGGCCGGAGCAGAGTTGCGAGGGCCTCGGCATCAACTCGATGTGGCGGGTCAACTGCTTTGCCGAGGACAACTGGCCTGCGATGTCCGACTGGCTAGTTACGGAATGCTCGCGCGTCGAGCGCGCCGTCGTCGAGGTGCTGGGGGACGAAGGCCGGCCGCAAACCTGACGACTCCGCTCGCGCGTTGTCGACCAGCTTCAGTTTGGCCACTCATCGTGGCCAATTTCGTCCAGATGCTGCTGCAGAGCCAGTCGATCCAGCGATCCTATCGGCAGGTTTACGAACAGCGCGATGCGGTTGCTCATCATGCGAAAGGCCTCGGCGAAAGCAAAATGCCGCTCCGCTTCGGTGCCTTGGGCCTTGGCCGGATCAGGCACCGCCCAAAGTGCCGTCATTGGATGGCCGGGCCACACCGGACAGCTTTCATTGGCCGTGCTGTCGCATACCGTGAAGACGAAATTCATCTCCGGTGCGCCGGGTTTGGAAAACTCGTCCCAACTTTTCGACCTGGCGAAGGACGTGTCGTAGTTCAGGTTCTCCAGCAGCTGCAGCGTACGAGGGTTGACGGTTCCCTTTGGCCGAGAGCCGGCGGAATAAGCCTTGAAGCGGCCGGCGCCGAGACGATTGAGAATGGCCTCGCCCATGATCGACCGGGCCGAGTTGGCGTTGCAGAGAAAGAGGACATTGTAGATATGGTCATCCATTGCGAACTCCTCCGTGTTTGCGCTGCAAATGACAGAATATGATGGGCGTCACAGTTGTGTGATCGTACACGCTTTGACGGCAGATTTCTGCATTGTCCGCGCCCATTTCGTGGGCGTCCTGCCGTCGATACGTAGCCGGAACCTTCAGCGCCGCACTTGAGCGAGGCTCGATTGATGAACGACTTTGATCCATCGGGCGCGGTGGCCGGGGGGATCGGCGACAAAACCGGTTTCTTCCGTTCGCGCTGGCGCGGCGGGGTATCGCTTAACCGCTTGTTCTGGCGCGACATGGTCGTCGTAGCCACCGCACTCAGCATTGCCTCATCGGTGGCGGCACTCGTCCTGCTCAGCCTGAAGCTGCCGCTCGTCCTGGTGCTGGCGGTGCATTTCGCGCCGGTGCCTTACAACATCTTCCTGACATGGGCCGTGTGGCGGACGGCCGAGAAAGTTGGCGGCGCCAAGGCTTCACTTGTCATGCTAGGGTCGGCGCTCTGGCTGATCGCGACCGTCGTCGTCTGACGCGGGCTGCCCGAATATGAAAAGGCGGCCGGAGCCGCCCTTCGCAAGATGTGTCGACCGGGCCTTGTTCAGGCGGCCGGCTCGAATTTCAGCGCCACGCCATTGATGCAGTAGCGCAGGCCGGTCGGCGGCGGGCCGTCCTCGAAGACGTGGCCGAGATGGCTGCCGCAGCGCGAGCAATGGCACTCGGTGCGGACCATGCCATAGCTGCGGTCGACAGTGGTCTCGATCGAGCCGGGCACCGGGTCGTTGAAGCTCGGCCAGCCGGTACCGCTCTCGAACTTCAGCTTGGATTCGAACAGCGGCTGGTCGCAGCCGACGCAGGAAAATGTGCCGGCGCGCTTCTCGTAGAGCAAGGCGCAGCTGCCCGGCCGCTCGGTGCCGTGATTGCGCATGACCGCATACTGCTCCGGCGTCAGCCGGGCGCGCCATTCGGCATCGGTGCGGGTGACGGGGTAGGTGTGGGTATCCATTTGATCTCCTCAGCCTTGGCGGCTCGTTCTTGGTTGCAAGCTATATTCGCCTGAAGATAGGCGTTTGTTACAGACCTGCCCAGTGCCTGGCATTCCAAAGTCGAATTCGTCCCATTGGCCTTATTTCGGGCGTCGGCGCCGCCCTCGCCGGCAGGACGGTGAGGGGCAGCGGCAACTTCCACGATTGGTGATCTCTGGAGCGATAGTCCCGTACGTCTAATGCTTTCTGGAAAGCTGCTTCGTCGCGCTTTCGAGCCCGGCCAGCGTCAGCGGGAACATGCGGCCGCCGAAAATGTCGCGGATCATGGCGATCGAATGGGTGTAACCCCAGTTCTTTTCGCTCTCGGGGTTGAGCCATACCGCGTTCGGCCATTGCTGCAGCAAGCGGCCGAGCCAGACGCCGCCGGCCTCCGGGTTCCAATGCTCGACCGAGCCGCCAGGGTGGGCGATCTCGTAAGGGCTCATCGAGGCGTCGCCGACGACGATCACCTTGTAGTCCGGCCCGTATTTGTGGAGGAGGTCGAAGGTCGGGATCACCTCCGCATGGCGGCGCCGGTTGTCCTTCCACACGCCTTCGTAGAGGCAGTTGTGGAAGTAAAAATATTCGAGCTGGCGGAATTCGGCGCGGGCCGCCGAAAACAGCTCCTCGACGCTCTTGATGTGGTCGTCCATCGAGCCGCCGACATCGAAGAACATCAAAAGCTTCACCGCGTTGCGCCGCTCGGGCCGCGTCTGCACGTCGAGATAGCCATGCTCGGCGGTGGCGTGGATGGTGCCGGGCAGGTCGAATTCTTCCTCGGCGCCCTCGCGCACCCAGCGGCGCAGGCGTTTCAGCGCGATCTTGATGTTGCGAGTGCCGAGCTCGACGGCATCGTCGAAATTGCGGAACTCGCGCTTGTCCCAGACCTTCACCGCGCGGCGGTTGCGGCTTTCGTGCTGGCCGATGCGCACGCCTTCGGGATTGTAGCCATAGGCGCCGAAGGGCGAGGTGCCGCCGGTGCCGATCCATTTCGAGCCGCCTTGGTGGCGGCCTTTTTGCTCCTCGAGCCTTTGCTTCAGGGTCTCCATCAGCTTTTCGAAGCCGCCGAGCGCCTCGACCAGCTTTTTCTCCTCCTCGGTCAGGTGCTTTTCGGCAAGCCGGCGCAGCCATTCCTCGGGAATGTTGGCGACATCGACCGCATCCGGTCCGCCCAGCACTTCAATGCCCTTGAAGACATGCGAGAACACCTGGTCGAAGCGGTCGATGTGGCGCTCGTCCTTCACCAAGGCGGCGCGGGCCAGGTAATAAAAACCCTCGACGTCATAGTCGACCAGCCCGGCTTCCAGCCCTTCCAGCAGCGACAGATATTCCCTGAGCGAGACGGGAACGCGTGCAGCCTTCAGTTCGAGGAAGAAGGGGATGAACATTTTCTATCTATAGCAGATCATACTCGATGAACCCCGTGCGGCGCGCCGCGTGATCGTAGAGCTTGCGCGCCGTGGTGTTGGTCTCGTGCGTCATCCAGTAGACGTTCTTGACGCCGATCTTTGCCGCTTCCTGCTTTACGGCATTGATCAGCGCGGCACCGATGCCCTTGCCGCGCACGTCCGGGTCGGCGAACAAATCCTGCAGATAGCAATTGTTTTTCTCGGACCAGCCCGAGCGATGGTAGAGATAGTGGGTGAGGCCGACGGCCTTGCCGTCGAGCGTTGCGATAAAACCCTTGGGCTCGAATTCGCCTGCCGTGAACAGCCGCTTCCAGGTGACGGCATAGACCTCTTCCGGCAGCCTGGTTTCATAGAAGGTCAGGTAGTCGGTCCACAGGCGCTTCCAGTCGGCGTGGTCGGACCGTGCGAGCGGGCGGACAATAATCTCGGACATTTCATCTCCTCCGAAAGGTTGCGGCCGAAACTGCCTTCCCGTCCGGCCGGCGGCAACGGTCCACGGAAGGGAAAGCGCTATTGCTGCGACCCTATTGCTGCCTTCTGGCCATGAAAGCCAGCCGCTCGAACAGATGCACGTCCTGTTCGTTCTTCAGCAGCGCGCCATGCAGCTTGGGCAATGCGTTCTTCGGGTCGGCGCGCAAATCCTCGGGCGCGACGTCGTCGGCGACCAGCAGGCGGATCCAGTCGAGCGCCTCGGAGGTCGACGGCTTCTTCTTCAGGCCCGGTACCTCGCGGATCTCGTAGAACTGGGTAAGGGCCGCCCGCACCAGATTCTGCTTGATGCCGGGATAATGGACGTCGACGATCCTGTGCAGGGTGTCGACGTCGGGAAAGCGGATGTAGTGGAAGAAGCAGCGGCGCAGGAAGGCGTCCGGCAATTCCTTCTCATTGTTGGAGGTGATGATGACGATCGGGCGGACGGCGGCGCGGATGGTCTCGCCGGTCTCATAGACGAAGAACTCCATCCGATCGAGTTCCTGCAGCAGGTCGTTGGGGAACTCGATGTCGGCCTTGTCGATCTCGTCGATGAGGAGCACGACCTTCTTGCCCGCAGCGAACGCCTCCCAGAGCTTGCCGCGCTTGATGTAGTTCTTGATGTCGTTGAACCTGGCATCGCCGAGCTGGCTGTCACGCAGACGCGACACGGCATCATACTCGTAAAGGCCTTGCTGGGCCCGCGTCGTCGATTTGACGTGCCATTCGATGAGATCGAGGCCAAGTGCCGCCGCCACCTGGCGGGCAAGCTCGGTCTTGCCGGTGCCGGGCTCGCCCTTGACCAGCAGGGGGCGCTCCAGCGCGATCGCCGCGTTGACGGCTACCATCAGATCCTTGTCGGCGACATAGGCCGCCGTGCCTTCGAAACGCATTGTTGCTCCTTGGTTCACCGCGTGACCGTAAGGACGCCGCCCGGCCTGTGCAAGGGTGCCGCTCGGATGGCGAATAAAGCCGCCGAGACCGCCTGTGTCACTGGCGCTTGACCGATGAGCGGCCTATATTGCGGAGGACGGTCTGTGCTTCCCGGCAGGAGAACATTTTCCCCGGGGCCTTAACGATCCTTAGGGAGCTGTCCCTGGGAAGACCCGTGGGTTTTCTCACACGGCGCCCACCTACTTTGTAGGTTCCCGGGATCGCTCTCTCCACCGGTTGTGTGGATCGTCGCTTCTTGTTGCGCATCCATGCATTGCGGTGGATGATGCGGTGGAAAACGTCGCTCCCAAAACGTCATCCCGATCCGGCCTTTTCTATCGTCCTCGCATGACATCTCTCAAAGACCTGAAAAAACAGCTGCGGCTCCAGGCGCTTGGACGCCGCGACGCGCTCGATGAGTTCTGGCGGGTGGAGGTGGCGCTCGAAATGGCCGAGACGGCGCGAGATCATCTCGCCATCGAGCCCGGCCAGATCGTCTCCGGCTTCTGGCCGATGCGTTCGGAAGTCGATGTCAGGCCCTTGATGTTCGCCTTGCGCGAAAAGGGCGCCAGGCTTTGCCTGCCCGCCATTCTCGACAAGACCACGATCGTCTTTCGCGAACTGGTGCGCGGCGCGCCGATGGTCGACATGGGCTTCGGCACGATCGGACCCCATGAAGAGGCCGAGGTGCTTGATCCCGAGGTGATGCTGGTACCGCTCGCCGCCTTCGACGCGCGCGGCCACCGCATCGGCTATGGCGCCGGCTATTACGACCGTGCGATCGCGAAGCTCGTCGACAAGGGGCATTCACCCCGGCTGATCGGCATCGCCTTCGACTGCCAGGAGGTGGCGCAGGTTCCGGACGAGAACCATGACGTGATCATCCCGGAAATACTGACCGAGAGCGGGTTGCGCCGCTTCACGCCAAAATTGTAGATAATGGAGGCATGATCTTTTCGCGGATGTCATGCAGCTCTTGCTTTGCTGACTCTCGGTGCGGGATCATATGAGACTTCTCTTCCTCGGTGACATGGTCGGAAAAACGGGACGCACGGCGGTGTGGGAACAACTGCCCGGCCTGATCTCGGACTTCAAACTCGACTTCGTCATCGTCAACGGCGAGAATGCCGCCGGCGGCTTCGGCATCACCGAAGAGATCTTTCGCGAGACCATCGCTGCCGGCGCCGATGTCGTCACCACCGGCAACCATGTCTGGGACCAGCGCGATGCGCTGGCCTTCGCGCCGCGCGAAGAGCGCTTCCTGCGTCCGTCCAATTTTCCCAAGGGCACGCCCGGGCGCGGCTCCGGCGTCTACATCGCCAGGAGCGGCGCGCGCGTGCTGGTCACCAACATCATGGGCCGGGTGTTCATGCATCCCGAGCTCGACGATCCGTTCCAGGCCGGCGAACGCGAGCTTGCCGCCTGCCCGCTCGGCGAGCAGGCGGATGCGGTGGTGATCGACTTCCACGCCGAGGCGACCTCGGAGAAGATGTGCTTTGCGCATTTCGTCGACGGCCGCGCCAGCCTTGTCGTCGGCACCCATACCCACCAGCCGACCGCGGACCACCAGATCCTCAATGGCGGCACCGGCTATCTGTCGGATGCCGGCATGTGCGGCGACTATGATTCCTCGCTCGGCATGGACAAGGAAGAACCGCTCAACCGGTTCCTGTCGAAAGTGCCGAAGGGGCGCTTCGAGGCGGCGACCGGCCCGGCGACCCTGTGCGGGGTCGGTGTCAATATTTCCGATCGTACCGGGCTGACCGAGAAGATCGCGCCGTTTCGTCGCGGGCCGCGACTGGAAGAAACGGCTCCGTCCTTCTGGTCGTGACATTGATATAGGCGCGCGCAGTACCTAACTGCCGACGACATCTGCTTCAGATCGTTAAAAGAGGGGACAACGACCTCCATGCAGCTCGTCGAATTTCTTGCGCCGCATTTTCAATTCGTTTCCGATCCAACCGCATGGATTGCCTTGCTGACGCTGGTGGTGCTCGAGATCGTGCTCGGCATCGACAATCTGATCTTCATCTCGATCCTGACCAACAAGCTGCCGGAAGCGCAGCGGGCCCGCGCCCGCCGGCTCGGCATTTCGGCGGCGCTGGTCATGCGGCTGGTGCTGCTGGCCACCATCTCGATCATCGTCCAGCTGACGACGCCGGTCTTCACCGCCCTCGGCCACGGCTTCTCCTGGCGCGACCTGATACTGATCGCTGGCGGCCTGTTCCTGGTGTGGAAGGCGACCAAGGAGATCCATCACACCGTCGATCCCGACGACCACAAGGACACGATGATGGGCGAGACGCTCAAGATCTCGCTTGCCGGCGCGATCTTCCAGATCCTGCTGCTCGACCTGGTCTTTTCGATCGATTCCATCATCACCGCCGTCGGCATGACCGACGAGATCGCCATCATGTACATCGCCGTGATCGTGGCCGTCAGCGTGATGATGCTGGCGGCGGGTCCGCTGGCCAACTTCATCGCCAAGAACCCCAGCATCGTCATGCTGGCCCTGGGCTTCCTGTTGATGATCGGCATGACGCTGATCGCCGACGGCATGGGTTACCATGTGCCCAAGGGCTACATCTACGCGGCGATGGGCTTCTCGGCCCTGGTCGAGGGGCTGAACATGCTGGCGCGGCGGCGCAAGAATGCGAAGTCCGGCGACGGGCATTGAGTATCGGGTGCTGGGGCATCTAACGCCCCGGCGCACCCTCCGGGTGGCGGTCGCCGATCAGGCTAAGCGTCAGGCCTTGTTCCAGCCAGGCCTTGGCACCGGCCAGCACGAGCGTGAAGCCACCGGTCGAGCCGATCGCTTCCTTGACCTGTTCGTCGGGCGTGCCGGCGAAACCGAAGTTGCGGACCTCGAGAAAGGTCGCATCGCCAGGCATTTCGGTGAAGGTCCAGACCACCGTTGTCGGCGGATCGCTCCATTGCATGACGATCCTTTCATTCCTGACGATCTCGCTGACCTTGGCGGTCGTCGAGACGCCGTACATGCGCCACTCCCAGCGGACCTCCTTGCCGCTGTCCAGTCGGCCGCTGCCATGGGTGAACCAGAATTTGGTGGTGATAGCCGGGTCGACGATGGCCTCGAACACCTCGGCGACGGGCCGTCGGATCAGCATGCCGGCTACGGCTGTTGGGGTTTCATGGATCTCCATGGCGGTCTCCTTTCTGGTTGTGGCGCTCACCAGGCGCCGGGCTCGCGCAGCATGTGGACGATGCTGGCCGGGTTGGTGATCCAGCCGCCGCGAAAGCCTTCGCCCAAGGGTTCGATGGCATCGCAACGCACGATGCCGGCCTCGGCGAGGTGTGCGGCAGCGGTGGAAAAATCTTCGGTGAACAGTTCCAGCCAGACCTCGGCCTGGCTCAACATCGGCGCCTCGTCGATCCACAGGCGGTTGGGCCCGAGCTCGAAGCCGACCGCCGGCGCCTTGGCGGTGAACGGCTTCAGGCCGACGATGTCGCGGTAGAAGGCGATCGTCGCTTCATACTGATGCGGCGGCACCTTCATGGCGATGTTGATGCCGCCGGTGATTTTCGTCGTCATTGCTGTCTCCATTGCGCTGCGCTTGGGTCGGCCATGTTCGGTCAGGCCAGGTTGACCTGCCAGGAGACACCAAACCTGTCGTTCAACCAGGCGAAGCGGCGGCTGAAACCGTAATTGTCGGGTGGCATCAGGAACCCGCCCTCCTTCGCCAGTGCGTCGACAATGCGGTCCAGTTCCTCCGAGGAAGAACAGTCGACATAGAACGAGACCGACGGCGTGAAGCCGAAGGCGTGGTGTACGGGGCTGTTGAAGACCATGACGTCCCGGCCGGCGATGGAAGCGCGCGCCAGCTTCAGCGTCCCTTCAGGGCCATCCTCACCGGCACCATAGCGCGTGATGTCGAGGATGCTGCTGCCGGGAATGGTGTCGCAATAAAGGGCCATCGCCTCCTCGGCCTTGCCCTCGAACATCAGGAACGGCGTTACTGTCGTCATCGCTGGCCTCCGTTTGCCTGCTCAAACATTGGCCTCGTTGGCGGGCTCGCCCTTCATCTCGCTGCGGTAGTAGCCGTCGCGCAGATTGATGCCGTATTCGACATAGGCCTTCATGCAGGCCAGCATCTGCGACCAGCCCTCGCAGTTCAGGTAGGATTTCTTCAGGCCGACCGCGCCTTCCTGCCAGCCGCTTTCGGCGATGGTGACGAGGGTGCCGCCATCGTCCAGAGGTTCGAAATTCATCTCGATGCGGGTCTTGTAGGCCGGCTTGCCGTCGGCGTCGGTGGCGTCCCAGCGCAGCAGGATACGGCTGTCCTTGACCACCTCGTCGACCTCGACAGGCACCTTGCCCCACCAGACGACGCTTGTACCGGTCTGCAGCGGTGCGCTGGCGCCGCCGATGGTGGTGAAATAGCCGCTCAGCTTCTTGGGGTTGACGACGGCGTCGAAAACTTCGGCGGCCGGTTTGCCGATGCGGCCGGAAACGCGGAACCCAAGAGACATATCCACAGCTCCATCCTTGAAAGGCCCAACAATATGTTATATAAACATAACATGTCAAGTCGATCGCAAGATGACAATGTTTTCAAGGCACTGGCGCACCCGCGCCGGCGCGAAATGCTCGATCGGCTGAAGGACGAGCCGAAGACCACCGGCATGCTGTGCGACGCCTTTCCCGACATCGACCGCTGCACCGTCATGCTGCACCTGAAGGTGCTGGAGGAGGCCGAGCTGATCGTTGCGCGCCGCGACGGGCGCGAGCGCTGGAACCATCTCAACGCACTGCCGATCAAGCAGATCCACGACCGCTGGATCAGCCAGTATGCCGGCCATGCGCTCAGCATCATCGACCGGCTGAAGTCCGATCTGGAGGCGTAAGCGTTTGCAGCAGCCTATCCGGTTGCGTCATGCGCGCGGTGCGGCTGGACGAATTGAGCCGATTTATCTATAAGCCGGCCATTCCGACAAAGAGCGCTGTACGTCCTCTGGACGCATCAAGGACGTTCTGAAATTTTGAATTCGAGCATTTTGCAAAAGGCGAGGTAATGCATCTCGCTGCAGAACGCTCTAGCCGAACACGACAGGGGTGCCATGGCTGGCCATTCACAGTTCAAGAACATCATGCACCGCAAGGGCCGTCAGGACGCGGTGCGGTCGAAAATGTTTTCCAAGCTGGCGCGCGAAATCACCGTGGCCGCCAAGAGCGGCACGCCCGACCCATCGATGAATCCACGCCTGCGGTTGGCGATCCAGAACGCCAAGGCGGTGTCGATGCCGAAGGACAACATCCAGCGCGCCATCAACAAGGCGTCGATGGGCGATGCCGAAAACTACGAGGCCGTGCGCTATGAGGGCTATGGCCCAGGCGGCGTCGCCGTCATCGTCGAGGCGTTGACCGACAACCGCAATCGCTCGGCGTCGAATGTGCGCGCCGCCTTCACCAAGGCCGGCGGCGCGATGGGCGAAACCGGCTCGGTGTCCTTCATGTGGGACCGTGTCGGCGAGATCTATTATCCGGCATCGGCCGGCAGCGCCGACAAGGTCATGGAAGCGGCGATCGAAGCCGGCGCCGACGACGTCGAAACCGACGAGGAAGGCCACACGATCTATTGCGCCTTCGAGAATCTCGGGGAGGTGTCGAAGGCACTGGAAGCCTCGCTCGGCGAAGCGGAATCGGTGAAGCTGATCTGGCGGCCGCAGAACAATGTTCCGGTCGACGAGGAGCGGGCACAGTCGCTGATGAAGCTGGTCGCCACGCTCGAGGACGACGATGACGTGCAAAGCGTCTACGCCAACTTCGAGGTCGACGACGAGACGATGGCCAAGCTCAGCGCGGCGTGATGAGCGAGACGCCGCTGCCCGCCATCCGCATCACCTATTGCACGCAGTGCCAGTGGCTGCTGCGCGCCGGCTGGATGGCGCAGGAGCTGCTCTCCACTTTCGCCACCGATCTCGGCGAAGTGGCGCTTGTGCCCGGCACCGGCGGCATCTTCACCATTTCCTGCAACGACGTGCTCATCTGGGACCGCAAGCGCGACGGCGGCTTTCCGGACGCGGCAAAACTCAAGCAGCTGGTGCGCGACGTGATCGATCCGGACCGCGACCTGGGCCATGCCGACCGCAAAACGCACAAGAAGACAGACCCCGCCTGAGGCGCGGTCTTTTGCATTCGCGGGCTGCTGTCTTCAGATCAAAGCCATGATGAAGCAGGCCATTGCCACGATGGCGGTGACGGTGCGGACGTGGTTCCACATTACCCACTGGCTCAGATGGTTCGCCCATACGGCGGCGCCGTTGGCGCTCGCAGGATCGACGGCGGCGAGTGCGTCGTTGAGCGGCACGTTGAAGATCATGGTCACGATCGGATTGCCGATGAAATAGATCACGGCGCCGGCAAGCAGCCAGTATGAGCCTGATTGGCTCCAGCCCAGAAGAACGGCGCCAATCAGCACCAGACAGAGCAGGCCGGTGCCGAAAAGCGCCGTCATGAAAGTCGGCGTGATCACCGTGATGTTGATCGCATTCATCGCGGCGATGCCTTGCGGGACGGGCAGCCGGGCAAGGGCCGCCATGACGAAGTTGGAAAAGGCGAAGAAGACGCCGCCGACGACGCCCGAGCCGATTGCGGCGATGATGGTGAGGGCGGGAACAAGCGTGCTCATCTCAGTTACTCCAGATTCGGCTAGCGGCGGTTTCGGTTGCGTAGGCGGAGAAGTCTTTCGGTGCACGGCCGAGCACGCGCTGGACGCCGTCAGTGAGCGACTCGTTGCGGCCGTCGAGCACCTGGGTGAACAACTCATCGAGCAGCCAGACGATCTCGGGCGGCAGTTCATGCGCCGCGACGGCGGTCGTGAACTCGTCATGCGAAATTCTGACAAAGCGGATGTCGCGCCCAACCGCCTTGGCAATTTCGGCGACCGCGTCGGCGAAGCTCAACAGCCGCGGCCCCGTCAGCTCATAGAGCTGGCCGACATGACCGGGCCCGGTCAGCACCGCTTCGGCGGCGTCAGCGATGTCGTCGGCATCGACGAAGGGTTCGCCGACAGGTCCGACCGGCAGGGCAACTTCGCCGGCCAACAGTGGCTCGACGAGAAAGCCTTCGCTGAAATTCTGCGAGAACCATGCGCAGCGCAGGATCGTCCAGTCGGCCCCGGAAGCCTTCAGCATCTCTTCGGCGCGCTGCGCCTCGTGCTCGCCGCGGCCCGACAACAGCACCAGCCGGCGAACGCCATGCTCCACGGCAAGGCGGGTGAAGGCATAGATCACCTCGGCGGCGCCCGGCACGGCGATGTCGGGATAGTAGCTGGTGTAGACCGCGCTGACGTCCTCGAGTGCGTGAGCCCAGCTTGCGGGAGCCTCCCAGTCGAAGCGCGGCGTGCCGGAACGCGAGCCGATCCGTACCGGAATGCCGCGCGCCGTCAGCCGCTGGGCAAGACGGCGGCCGGTCTTGCCGGTGCCGCCGAGGATCAGAATTGGTTTGGTGTCGGTCATGGTGGTCTTCCTCCGTTTAAAACATGAGTAATCCTCACATTTGCAAAACGTGATAAACCCTCGTATTTTGTGAGTCAAGCCATTTTCTCGGCGATTGTGCCGAATGCATTGTTGGAGACAGTCCATGGAAGGCACACCGGCCAACGAGCAGGTCGCTTCACCACGGCGGGCCCCAAGCCAGCAGCGCAGCCGCGAGCGGGTGGAGCGCATGCTGGCCGCGGCCTCGGCCCTGATCACCGAGCAAGGCAGCGACGCCATGCGCATGGGTGAGGTCGCGGAACGGGCAGGGGTGTCGATCGGCTCGCTCTACCAGTTCTTCCCCGACAAGCGGGCGATCATCTGGGCACTGGCCGAGCGCTACACGGCCGAAAGCCAGGCCTGTATCTCGGCGGCGCTGAAGGATGTCAGCGGCGCCGAAGGCCTGCGGCAGGCTTTCTCGGAGCTGGTCGATATTTACTACGCGCTGTTCCTGGCCGAGCCGGTGATGCGCGACATCTGGTCGGGCACGCAGGCCGACAAGGCGCTGCGCCAGCTCGAACTCGCCGACAGCCGGGCCAATGCGGAGTTCCTGGTCGCGGTGCTGAAGCGGTTGCGGCCCGATGCCGATCCGATCGAGCTGGAGACGACTGCGTTTCTCGTCTGGCAGATGGGCGAGGCGGCGGTACGGCTGGCCATCTCGGTCGAGCGGCAGGAGGGCGACAGGCTGGTCGCCGCCTACAAGCGCATGGCGCTGCGCGAGTTGGTGGGCGATTAAAGGGTTAGGTGTCCCAATACGCCTTCAGCATCTCCTCAACGCGCTCAGGGCTGGTCTTGCATCGTAGACGACCTTGTAGCCGCCCCGGAGATCGGACCATCGCTCGTCATTGATATCTATCACCGGCGTCCCCCCTAAGGTCAGCTCAGACTCCCATCGGCAGGACGTCATCGTAACAAAAAACCCGCCACAAGGGCGGGTTCAGACTGCTGACAAACCCCGTCAATTTTGGCGGGGTTTTGTTTTTATGGTTTGAATGGGCTCGTTATTTCGGTGTC